>JAHWKJ010000154.1 GCA_019347905.1 Planctomycetota bacterium | reverse complement strand
TCAACCCTCAACCCTCAACCCTCAACCCTCAACCCTCAACCCTCAACCCTCAACCATCCATGTCCACTGCGACCGCCAACGGCAACATCGGCAAAGTTACCCAGATCATCGGCTCGACGTTCGACGCCGAGTTTGCCGAAGAACACCTGCCGGAAATCTACAACGCCCTCAAGGTCGAGGCGAACGTCAAGGGCGTGCACGTCAAGGTCACCGGCGAGGTGCAGCAGCACCTGGGCGGCGGACGCGTGCGCTGCGTGGCGTTGGGCTCGACCGACGGCATGGTCCGCGGCATGGACGTGGCCGACACCGGCGCGCCCGTCACGGTTCCCGTGGGCAAAGGCTGTTTGGGCCGCGTGTTCAACCTGCTGGGCGAGCCCATCGACGGCCGCGGCCCCGTCGAGACCGAAGAACGCTGGCCCATCCATCGCGCAGCGCCCGAATTCGAGTCGCTCTCCGCCAAGACCGAACTGTTCGAAACGGGCATCAAGGTGGTGGACCTGCTCACGCCGTTCGTCCGCGGCGGCAAGGCGGGCCTCTTCGGCGGGGCCGGGCTGGGCAAGACGGTCATTCTCACCGAGCTCATCGCCCGCATCGCCAGCGCCCACGGCGGCTTCTCGGTCTTCGGCGGCGTGGGGGAGCGCACCCGCGAAGGCAACGACCTGTGGCTCGAAATGCAGCACACCGAGATCGGCAGCACCGGCCGCGCCGTCATGGAGCAGACCTGCATGGTCTTCGGCCAGATGAACGAGCCGCCGGGCGCGCGGCTCCGCGTGGCTCTCTCGGCCCTGACGATGGCCGAGTGGTTCCGCGATGCGACCGGCACCGACACGCTGTTGTTCATCGACAATATCTTCAGGTTTTCTCAGGCCGGCAGCGAAGTGTCGGCCCTCCTGGGCCGCATGCCCAGCGCGGTGGGTTACCAGCCCACGCTGGGGACGGAACTGGGCGAACTGCAGGAGCGGATCACCTCCACGCAGCGCGGCGCCATCACCAGCGTGCAGGCCGTGTACGTGCCGGCCGACGACCCGACCGATCCGGCCCCGGCGACGGCCTTCAGCCACCTCGACGCGTTCATCTACCTGGAGCGGCGGATCGCGGAGAAAGGCATTTATCCCGCCATCGACCCGCTGGCGTCGAACAGCCGCATCCTCGCGCCCGAGGTCGTGGGCGAGCACCACTACGCCGTGGCCCGCCGCGTGCAGCAGATCCTGCAGCGTTACCGCGAGCTGCAGGACATCATCGCCATCCTGGGTGTCGATGAATTGAGCGAAGAAGACAAGCTGGTGGTGCACCGCGCCCGCCGCATCGAGCGGTTCCTGTCGCAGCCGTTCCTGGTCGCCGAAGCCTTCACCGGCAAGCCCGGCAACATCACGCCGCTGGCCGACACGATCCGCAGCTTCGAGGAGCTGAGCGAAGGCAAGTGGGACCACCTGCCGGAAAGTGCGTTCATGTACGTGGGCGCCATCGAAGAGGCGGAAGCCCAGGCGAAAAAGATGGCGCGGGAGGATTGACGCTCTAATCCATGTCGAACTACGTGACGAGGCTGAAGATAGAGGATGGAGGATAGAGGATGGCGCTTCCCACAACACTGCAGCTCGTGCTCGTCACACCGGAAAAGACCGTCCTCGACGAGCCGGTCGCGGGCTTGCAATTGCCGCTGTACGACGGGCAGATCGGCATCCTGCCCGGCCGCGCGCCCATGGTTGGCCGCCTCGGGTACGGTGAGCTGCGGATCGCGGACGTCGGCGGCGGCGAGCGGTCCTACTTCGTCGACGGCGGCTTCGTGCAGGTTGCGGGGCCGGTTGTCAGCGTGCTGACGAACCGCGCCCTGGAGCCGCAGAAGCTCGACTTCCGCGCGGCGGAGCAGCAGCTCGATGAAGTCCGCGCCCGCGTGCCGACGACCGACGTCGAATTCGTCCTCAAAGACCGCGAAGAAATCCGCGCCCGGCAGATGCTCCGCGTCGCCCGCCGGGCGCGCTGAGCGTGAGCTCCCGCGGAAGGTGCCGAGCGATCACCGTGGAAATGACGATTGACAGTCAGCGACGGCCTTGGACTGCACGGCTCTTGCTCTACAGCGTTAGCCCCCTCGTTGTGCTGGTCTGCTCGACCGCGGCGGACGAACCTGCGCTAAATGAAAAGTCCGATCAGGCGCTCAAGGTTCAGCACGTCCTGATCGCGAACCTGGGGCCTGAGCGGATTCGTCATGCCGTCGCCCGCCGCGGCCGCAATGGAGAGCGACTCGTCGGCTGGCGATATCGCGTCGTCGAGTTTCCGTTCGCCGCGTCCGCCGCCGCGAAGGAAGTCGTGGCGGCACGCGAGCGACTGGAGTATTCCAACGGCGGCTGCGCGATGGACGTGGACCGCGACGGCGTGGACGAGATCGTCGTCGCGCGCTCCGACCCCGGCGGCCGCGAGATCGAGTTCGTCTGGTTCAAGGAGGCCGCCGGCAAGGCCGCGTGGATCGAGCACGTCATCGGCCGTTACGAAAGCCCCACCCACGCCGTTCCGCACGACATCCAGCCGTTCGAGATGCCGCGCACAGACGCTGCTGCCTGGAGAGGCATTGTCGCGGTGATGGCCCGCCAGCGGCTGGTGTGGTACGAGATGCCCCGCGACCCGCGGCAGCCGTGGACCCGGCACGATATTGCCACACTTCCGGCGAAAAACCAGTCGGGACTGACAGTCGGCGATGTCTCGGGCCGCGGACGTGCAGACCTTCTGTGCGGCATGTACTGGGTCGAGTGTCCCGCCGATCCGGCGCGCGACGGCTGGAAGTTCCATCGTTTCGGCGACTGGGACAAGAACGGCTGGGGCGGCATGGCCAAGCACGCGCTGGTGGATCTCGACGGCGACGGCACGCCCGAAATCGTCGCCAGCGAAGCCGAAATCCCGGCCGCCCGCCTCGGCGTCTTTCGAGCGCCGGCCGACCGCACCAGTCCCTGGGAGTGCCGTGTCCTGGATGCGAAACTCTATTGCCCACACAGCCTCATCGCCGCCGATCTCGACCGCGACGGACGGCAGGACATCGTCGTGGGCGAGATGTCGGCAGGCGGCTGGTCATTCCCCCGGCACCCGAATCCACGGCTCGTGGCCTGGCTCAACCAGGGCGAAGGCCGGTTCAGCACCGAACTGCTTTTTGAAGGCGTCGGCATCCACGAAATGGGCGCGACGGCTGCGGGCGCGGGAACTCTGCGGCTCTACGGCGCCGACGAAATCCAGGACCAGAAGTTCCCCGACATGCGGACGCAGATCAGCTTCTGGCTGGTCTCGCCGAACCACTAAGCGGTCCGGCGCTCACTGACCCAGGATTCGATGCGGTCAGAGGTGCGGCGGCCGGCCTCTGGCTCCTCACTGCGATTCTTCGGCGAGCGCCCAGTTCTGTGCCTGGTGCAACCGCGAAATGCGCGGGTCGTGAAGCTGGATGTCGCAGTCTTCGCCGCGGCCGAGCGTGTTGGTTTCGCCTTCGGCCAGCGCAATCGTCCTGGCAGAGCCGTCGCCAGCCTCCGCGGGAATCAGTCGCAGCTCCACCCTCGTCCCTCCAACGGCCGAATGGACAACCGCAGCATCATTGCCGCCTCAGCGTGGCCGCATGCTGGATCGAGCACTCGGGCAGTGCTTCCTTCAATTGACTGGCAACGGCGTCCGAGACGGCGGTTTCGGTCAGCGCGAGCATCCTCAGAGACGTCAGCGCCCGAAGATCGTCGGCGGCGCGATCCGTTATCGCAGTTTTGCCGAGAACAAGATGCTGAAGCTCCTTCAATCCTGTAAGGTGCCGCACGCCATCATCCGTGACGGCGTTGCCCCACAGATACAAATAGCGGAGACCGCGGATCCGGCCGATGCTCTCCAATCCGGCATCGGTAATTCGCGCGTCGCCCAGCGACAGGTCTTTCAAACCTGGGTGGTCGGCAAACGCTGTGAATCCCGTGCCGTTCACCGAAGTCCCGTTGAGATTCACCGACTCCAGCTCCGGCAGGGTCGCCAGATGACGCAGGGCTTCGTCGGTCACCGGCGTCATCGGAAAGCCAACCTTCTTCAGGGATCGCATCTCCACGACGGCGGCTGCCGCCGCATCGCTGATCGAGGCTCGACCGATCGTGAGCGATTCCAGTCCTTCCAGCGCGGTCACCGTGGTAACGCCCGCATCTGTGAATCTGGGCGCCAAGACGTAAAGCTGCTTGAGGTTCTTCAGCCTGACGAGGGCTTCGGCAGCCGCGTCCGTCAAATCATCCCCCACGATGCCGAGCGACTCGAGTTCAGGGAACGCCAGCAGGCGGGCGACTTCCTTGTCCGTGAAGCGCATGTAGTGGGCTCCCAGAGTTGTCAGGTCGAAGTCGCCGGTCGGGATGTCTTCCTTGGTACGCAAGAACCGCGGCTGCCGCCCTGCCGCATTCGCAGCGTGCACCCGCAGGGTGATCTCGTCCTGACCCGAACCCTTCTTCTTGATGAGCCATTCCAGCGTGGCGCGTCGCTCTGGCGTCGCCGCAGCAAATGGCCTCTGTGCCGCACCGGGACGGGCCAGCACAGGGGGAGGCGAACTCACCGGCGGAATCGGACGGGCGCGTGCGGTCGTCGCAGACGTTGACCGCTCCTGCGTCGGTTCCTGCTGCGTCGTCGCCGCCGGAATGGATTCCGGCAGAACCGGCTTGGCGTCATCGCGTCCCGTGCCTGTCGTACTGTTCGCGGATTCCAGCAGCGCGATTCGCAGCACAGGGTTCTCGCCTTTCACGACGGTGAATTCGTCGGTCTTAACGACTACATCCCCGCGTTTGACGGCCAATTTGTGTACGCCGCGCGTCAGGCGGACGGTGTCGCCCACGCCTTCGATCCGCGCTTCGTCATTGTCGACGAAGACCCGCGCGCTCGGATCGTCGATCTCGATCCGGATCGTCTCTGTCTCCGAGCGCACGTAAATGGTCGTAACGCCCCACACCAGACCGAACAGCACGATCAACCCAGCGGCCGCAATGGCAAGCCCCTTCGGATGCAAGATCCGGCCGGCCACGTCGATCGCGCCCGCTGCGGAGCGCCGCCGAATTCGCCCGCCCCGGCCATAGGCCTTCAGGTCGCGAGACAGCTCCTGGGCCACGTCGGCGGAAGTCGATTTGAGATACGCCGTCAGGGCCTCCGCCACCGCAGTCATCGAGCCGTAGCGGGCGGCCGCGTCGCGGGCCATCATCTTGAGGCAAATGGACTCCAGGCGGCGGTCGAGTTCGGGGCGATGGGCCGAGGGAGACTGGGGCTGGCCCATCACGATCTGCGCCAGGACCGAGGCGATCGAACCCTCGAACGGAAGCCGCCCAGTCGTCAGCTCGTAGAGGATCACTCCCAGGCTGTACATGTCGCTGGAGGGGCCGACGCGGTCTACGTCACCGTCGACCTGCTCGCGCGACATATAGGCGGGAGTGCCGAGCATCTGGCCGGTCTGCGTGGCGCGCACGTCGCTGCCGGTGCTGCGGCGGGCCAGGCCAAAATCCATCACCACGGGTTGGCCGCGACCATCGAGCATGATGTTATCGGGCTTCAGGTCGCGATGAATCACGCCGTGACGATGCGCTTCGTCGAGCGCCAGCGCGATCTTGCGGACGACTGCGGCCGCCTGTCGCTCCGGCAGCGGCCGCTGCGGCTGGATGAATTCCGAGAGCCGCCGCCCATCGATGTAGCCCATCGAGATATAGTGCGTGCCGTCGATCGCGCCCACGTCGTGGACCGGGCAGATGCCTGGATGACGCAGGGCCGCGGCGGCACGCGCCTCGCGATAAAACCGCTCCAGCAGGCCGTCGCCGTCCCCCGCGAATTTCGGAACCTTGAGCGCCACGATGCGGTCGAGTTGCGAGTCGCGGGCCTTGTAGACCGCGCCCATGGCGCCCTGCCCGAGAGCTTCGAGAATCTCGTAGCGGCCGAAGCTCCTGCCCACGCCCGGTGCTGATGCAGCGATTTCGGGGACGGACGCCGCTTCGCCCGGCCGGATCGTTTCGCGGGCAATCTCCGCGGCCGCCGACGGTGGAATCGTCGCCTGGAGAGCCTGTGTGGATGCTGGTTGCCGATCCGTTTGCTGCGACTGCCTCATCTGCGTCTCTCCAACAGGGCACCCGCGATCGATTGTCCCGGCCCGTCCGCTCGATGGCGCACCCGGGTCGGGCAGCTCTTGCAGCAGCCACGCCGGGCCGCGTGTCCGGTGGGCGACGCCGCGTTGATAGGCCGCACGTTGCGGACTGCCGTGGAATTACCCGGCCAGGATTCGAACCTGGACTAACAGGACCAAAACCTGTGGTGCTGCCGTTACACTACCGGGTACGAGTGCATCGAGGAAACAAGGGGCGTTCCGTAAGCGTCTGGCCAATCCTATCAACTCGTGCCGTCTGAACAAGCCCCCATCGCCCTTGCGAGCTGGTCGGTCGTGCTCGGAAACCCCCACTCCCTTTCCTTCAATCGCAGTTCGTAGCGCGGCGAAATACCAGTCGCCGCGAATACCGGACGCACGGTCAGTAACCTGATTCTCCGGGAGCAATCCATGAGCCGTGTCCAGCATTTCGAGCGACTGTCGGGTCGGCTGCTTTACGCTGCCATCCCTATCGGCTGCCTGTGCATCGGGGCGCGAGGCGGAGAGGAAGCGTCCCAGCCGGAAGAGTTACCCGTTTGCAAGGCGCACGAGGTTTCTGTAGTCCTTCCCGAGGTGAAGGGCCAACTGCATGCGGTTGCTTTTTCGCCTGACGGAGAATGGCTCGTCGGAGTCGGGAGCTATCCGTTACCCAAGAGCGGCACGCGGCGCTGGTTGGCCGAGCACATTTTCTGGAATACGACTGATTGGGAGGCGACTCGCGACGTGAGTCTCCTTCCCGATCGTGGCCCGGATCCCGCGGGTGGACCGTTGCACGCCGCATTCGTCGGTGAGGGGACCTGGCTTGCTGTACTCACCAACGACCACCAGTTGCAGTTGTTCGAAAACAGGGCGACTCGGCGAAGACGCGAGCGGCGGTGGACACTCCAAATGAGCGTCGATCTGGCTGCCGTCTATACCAACAAATCCACAAACCGTCTCCGTGTGCGATACTACTCGTGGGCTCCCATGCGCTCCTCTCCCAATCACGCATGGCTCGCCGTGCCTATCCACGACGTCGACAGGCGGGCTGGAGCGCTGGGCCGGAGTCAATCCGCAGTTGGACTGGTCGAGCTCTGGGAAGTTGCTGCTGCACAGACGAGCGGCGCAACCAAAGCCGGACCAGAACTGTTGCGGCGGCATACACTGAAGCATGCTTTTGTGAAGCCGACCGATCTGCTCAGTCTGACATTTGCTGCCGGCGGACGACGTGTCGTCACTCTCAGTCAGGGTGATTTGGTGCTGCGGATCTGGAGTTCTGAGACTGGTGAATTGCTGCAGTCTTGCGCCGTGGATCGTGGACTGCCAGCCGAAGTGGTGACCTCCGAGGGACTCGACGACGTGCACCGGCGGGATATCCTGGACGGGGATCTGGCAGTTTCACCCAGCGGAACAACCGTGGCGGTCGCCGTCGGAGGGCTGCTTCGTCTTTTCGACCTCGAGGGGTTTCGCTGGAAGTCGTTTCATAGAAGTGTGTCGGCTCAGCCGAGCTCCGGGTCGGTGGTGCTGGCGTTTCATCCGAGCGGTGACTGGCTGCTACAGATCGCGAACGGGCAACTGGTTCTATTCTCAGTTTCGCCACTCGAGCCTCGGCTTGTCGTCCAGCTCGACCGCGTTCGAGTGTGGCACCCGGAAATGCTTGCCGTGGCACCCAACGGAAAGACCGTAATCACTGGCGGGTATCAGCCGCGCCGGTGGAGCTTCGACTCACTGCTGGCAACTGCAGGGGTCCAGACGCCCTGACGCGAGGGGCATTGGATGAGCGGCCGCTCCAGCCGTAGTCGACTAGGGCGACGGACGATGTCGCCCGGTGTCAGAGCCCAGCGCAGAGCCGCCTGAACGCACAATGGATGCTACAGTTCAGCAGCACGGCCTTGCCGCGTGCGAACTCACGACTTGCTCCAAGGGCGGTAGAATCCGCATGACCGGCACCATGAGCGCAGCCACAACCGCATTGTCGGCCACCGACTGGTCGGTCGTCTGGAATAAATGGATGGGTCTGCGGACCGAGACGGTGCTGCCTCCGTGGGTGAAACTGCCGGCGCTGTCCTCCGCGCTCCTGGAATTCATTGAGGCGGCGCAGCAACCCGGCGCCGGTCCCGCCGAACTCGGTCGGGTGGTCGAAAGAGATGCGGGCCTGACGTGCCTGCTCTTGCGGCACGTCAATTCCGCGGCCAGCGGAGCTCGCGAGCGGGTCGGCAGCGCGCGGGAGGCGCTCGTCCGACTGGGCATCCGCGGCGCCATCCTGTATCTGATCGGTGCCGCAATGAACGACGTGCTCAGGGCCAGCCGCTCGCGGCTGATGGATCTGAATGGTTTCTGGTGTGCAAACCTGGAGCGGGCGCTGTTCGCGCGGAACGTGGCGGGGCTGCTGGGGGCGGACGGCGAGCTGGCCTTCACCGGCGCCCTGGTCAGCGACTGCCTGCTGCCGTGGCTGACCAACAGCGCCACCCAAACGTATCTGCGGTTCCTCAGTTCCCGGCAGAAGGCGCCCGCATCGCTCATCGCCTTTGAAAGCGAGGAATTCGGCTGGAACCATGCGGAAGCCTGTGCTTGTCTCCTGGCCGGCTGGAAGTTTCCGCTGGACGTCACCTGTTGCGTCCTGTTGCACCACCGGGGGCTGCAGCTCTTGCAGGATACGGAGCTGCGCGGCACCGCCGCCGCCGCGGTGGCGCTGGCAGGGTTGCTGCCCGACCAGCTCCGTCAGGAGCCTGCGGGCCTGTCCGCGTTGAAGTGCCTCGAACGGAAGTGGCCGGCGTTCCATCTCGAAACCCTGGTTCGGAGTGTCGAAACCGAGTTCGAGGAGATGAACCTCGGCATCACCAACCGCTTTCCGCTGTCGAGGCGACTGGTGTCGACGCGCTGAAGGTTCAGCGCCGGTTCACGACGCGCTCGCGCCCAATTCGATCATTCCCGCGGCGCGCCAGAGAACGGTGCCTGACCACTCATTGGGCAGGGCGGGGCCGGAAAGAGACGCCGGCGGGAGTCGAACCCGCTTCGAGACTGCTTTGCAGGCAGCCGCCCGGCCGTCGGAAAGCGGCGTCAGGCGAGTCGAGGGCGGAGACTCGAGAGTCCAGAGCCAATGATCAGTCGGCGTTTGGCCCTCTGGCTCTCGGCTCTTGACCCTCGACTCTCGACCCACTGTTAGACGCCGCCGACTCAGAATGGTTCACGGAAGAACCGAGAATCTTCGGCCGGCTTAGAGTACGATGCGCAAGCGGTGCGGAGGATTCTGCGGCTCCGCCGTTTTCCGGGCAAAGACGTTGAGGAGAGGCCATGGCGTCTCGGAAGCTCACGGTGACGATCGACGGCACTGGTTTTGCCGGCAAGTCCCTCGCCAGCGTGGCATGTCTTTACCTCTGCGTGTGCTGCGCGCCCCTGCGGGCGCTGGCCGAGACTTCGCGGCCCAACGTCGTCCTGTTCCTCGTGGACGACATGGGCTGGATGGACAGCGCGGTCGACGGCAGCCGCTACTACGAGACGCCACACATCGACCGGCTCGCCGCTCGGGGGATTCGCTTCACCGACGCCTACGCCGCCAATCCCCTCTGCTCGCCGACCCGGGCGAGCATCCTGACGGGGAAGTATCCGGCGCGGCTGGGACTCACCACCGCGGCCGGCCATCGACCGCCGCTGCCCGAGGATGCGCCGCGCTATCCGGAGAAGGTTGCGCGGAACCGTCCCCTCCTCACGCCGGAGAGTCTTCACCACCTGCCGCTGTCTGAATATACGCTGGCCGAAGCCCTGCGCGACGCCGGCTATCGCACCGGACACTTCGGCAAATGGCACCTGGGCCTCACGCCGCCGCACTGGCCGGAGCGGCAGGGCTATGATGTCGCCTGGCACGGCAAGCCCGACCCGGGTCCGCCGCCGCCGAACGGCTACTTCTCGCCGTACAGCTTCAAGGACGGCACGATCGAGCCGGGACCGGAAGGCGAATACATCGTCGACCGGCTGACGGACGAAGCGATCCTCTTCATCGAGCAGAGCCACCGGCAGCGCCGGCCGTTTTTCGCCGCCGTGTGGCAGTATGGCGTGCACGGGCCCTGGGACCACAAGGAGGAGTACATGCGGGCGTTTGTCGACAAAGCGGATCCGCGGGGCCGTCAGGGCAACCCAGTGATGGCGTCGATGCTCAAGAGCGTGGACGAAAGCCTCGGCCGCATCGTTGCGCGGCTGGACGAGCTGGACTTGGCGGAAGACACGCTCATCCTGTTCACGTCGGACAACGGCGGCAACGTGCACAGCAACACGCGCGACGACACCCGCAAAGCCAACGTCCGACCGGGACATCCGCAATGGCGCTCGCTATCGAGCTACCGCGAGTACGCAGGTTACCTGCCGCCGACGAACAACCATCCGCTGCGGGCCGGCAAGGGGACGCTGTATGAAGGCGGGGTCCGGGTGCCGCTGATCGTCACGTGGCCCGGAAAGATCCGAGCCGGTGCGGTGTCTTCCGAGGTCGTGTCGTCGATCGACTTGTATCCGACGGTTCTCGAACTGCTGGGCCTGCCGAAGCCGGACGATGTTCAGTTCGATGGAATCAGTTTTGCCGCGCTGCTTGGCGATCCGAGCGCCGGTCTGAAGCGAGACGCGGTCTTCAACTTCTTCCCCCACGGCGGACCAGCGAAGCCGCCCGGTGCGACGGTACGGCGTGGCAAGTGGAAGCTGATCCGCTGGTTCGAAACGGGGCCCGAGTTCCCCTTGCCGCACGAGCTGTACGACCTCGAAGCGGACCTTGGCGAGACGAAGAATCTGGCGCGGCAGCATCCGGAGCTGGTGAAGGAACTGGATGCGCTGATCGATAACTTCCTCGAAGAGACGGGGGCCTTGGTGCCCCGGCCGGATCCAGCGTACAGCGAACGTTGAACAACCAGAACGCGAAACGCACTTCGACGGCTTTCTTACAAGGGGATCACCATGAAGTTCGCGCGCGGTCGCTCCCACATCCTTGTCCTCCTCGCTGTTGTCGCGTTGCTGTCGATGGTTGGTGCTGAAGACCCGGTCGAGCGGCCGCCCGATGCCATTCAGTCGCCGGATGTTGCCCGCGAACTCGCGGTCGCTGCGCAACGCTTCATCGACGCGCTCGATCCGGGTATGCAGGCGAAATACCTGTTCCAGGACGCCGAACGGGGCAACTTCCACTTTTTCCCGATTGCCCGGCGCGGCGTTCCGCTGAAGGACCTCA
>JAHWKJ010000695.1 GCA_019347905.1 Planctomycetota bacterium | reverse complement strand
GGCGGCGGGTCGAGAAAGGCGAGATCGCTTTCGAGGTCGGTTGTGGGCGTCGAGACGCCCGCGACCCCCCCAGGCCCCCCCGCCGTAAGGGGGGGAACGCGGGGGGCGGGGCCGATGGTGATTGTGCGGGCGCCGCTGCGGTTGGCGGCGGCGAGCCAGCGATCGGCCCAGCGCGCGAACTCGCCGCCGTACTCCGGCGTGCCGGACGCGCCGACAACTACGATCACGGTCGCGCGCCCCGTTGGCTCGTCGGCGGCAGCGACGTGAATACGCGAGGCTGCGGCGAGTGCGAGCGCCGTTACCAGCAGCAGCCGCGGACGCGAGACGCTCGACCGCGTCCAAGGTTCGACGTTCGATGTTCGATGTTCGATGTTCAATGTTCGTCTTTCCTGCATCCGGAAGAGCGCTCCTCTTCGAGTCGCGGCTAAACGGCTTCTGTGGGAGCGGCTGATCGCTCAGGCCAGTCCTTTCCAACGTCGCAGGGCCCACTCGCCGATCAGGCAGCCGAGGGCCATCGCGAAGACCCATGCCTGATGCCACAGCGGATACGTCCACCGCTCGGTGACTGGGGCGCTGCGGGACGGCAGGCCGGCCACGAAGGTGTCGATCGCGCCGGCAGCGAGCACTTCGCCGCCCGTTCGCTCGGCGATTTCCGTGAGTAACTTCGTGTTGGGCCTCGTGGCGGCGAATTCGTCGGCCGCGGGATCGGCGGCCCAGCCCGCTTCGGCCGTGCCCGCGGCATTCCCCTCGGAATCCGTCACCGTCCCCAGCACGCGGAACGCGCCGGCTGACCGAGGGACGAAGGCTGCCTCGTACAATCCCGGCTCGGCCAGCGAGGGTTCGGCCGCGAGTTTGATGATCTCACCGTCCGGCGCACTCACCGCCAGTTCGACGGCGGCGTTGTCCAGCGGTGCGAAATCGCGCTCGCGCAGCCGCACCACGAGCCGCACGGCCCCGGCCATCCTGCTCCCCCCCTTACTAAGGGGGGGCTGGGGGGGGTCGCGCTGAGCCACATCCGCCCCGGAAGCATCCGCATGGGCCTCCACCGTCAGCTCGACCCGGGCCGGCACGTCGACGACCAGCCAGCGCAGCATCTGCCGCCACGCCTTGTCGAGATCGTCGTCGCGGCCGGCCTCGCCGGTCGGTTTCAAACGCCAGCGCCACAGGTCGCCCGCCGGAAGCGCGGCCGTTCTCCCGCGGCCGTAGCGCTGCACGACGAGCGCGGGCTGCCGCGCGCCGCCGGAATCGACCGCCCACGCCATCGTCTGCGCGCCCGCCTTGATGCCGCTCGTGCGGTTCAGCGTGCGGAAGGACGGCATTGCCGCCAGCCGGTCGCGTTCGGCGTCTTCGGTGGTGCGCAGCCGCATCCAGGGCTCCAGCCAGCCCTCGCGGGAGAGTTCGAGGCGGAGGCCGGACATGGGGGGAAGAGCGCTCCTCTTCGAGTCGCGGCTAAACGTGTCGCGGCGAAACGTGGAGTCGCCGGCGGGATTGTCGAGATAGACGGGCAGCATGCGGCCGACCGGTGTGTGTTCGTAGCCGCCGTTGTGGAACGACTCCTGCCCACCCAGCATCAGAAGCGCGCCGCCGCGATGCGCGACGAAGCGCTCCAGCAGCTCCAACTGCTCGTGCGTGAAGAACGCGGCCTCCAGGTCGTCGAGCACGACCGCTTTGAAGGCGAACAAATCCTCGGCGGTCCTGGGGAAGCCGCCCTGCAATTCGGCCGCGTCTTTCATGTTCAGCCGCACGAGCACCGGCTCGTCGTAGCGTTCGGTCTCGGCGTCCGCGTTCTGTTTGAAGCCCCGGAACAGCGGATTGCTCGATTCGCCCGCGCGGCCGCGGAAGTCGAACTTCGCCTCCCGTTTCGCGATGCGGATCAATGCGGCCAGTTCGACCTCGGAATCGTCGGCGACAGCACGATTGAGAAACTTGAACTCCCAGTTGGGGCGGCCGGAAACGTACAGCACACGGTGCGGTCCCGTGGGGCGGGGGACGGTGACGAACCGCGCGTTGTTCTCCAGCGTCGCCTCGCGCCTGTCCGCGGCGGAGACCTCCAGCCGAAGGAAGCTGGTGCCGGGCTTGACCGGCCGCACCTGGAAGCGAAACGAAAGTATCTCCTCATCGTCGCTCACCGCCCGCGTCTCTTCGGCCGCGACTTCGCCGTCTTCATCGAGCAGCACAATTTTTAGCGGCACGTCCTTGAAGCCCGCGGTCCGCACGCGCGACTGAATCGTCACGGGCGCGTCCTCAAATGCGGACTGGCTGACGTCGACGCGCTCGATCGCGAGATCGGGCAGCGGTTCCTCGCTCCCTGCGACGACCGGATAGACCGGCGGCAGTCCGCTCCGCTCCAGCAGTGTGGGATCCCAGTCGGTGGCGTTGCCGTCGCTCACGAGCAGCACGCCCGCCAGCGGCCGGCCGCGATAGCGCTCACGAATCGTCTCCAACGCGTGGGCAAGATGCGTGGCCTTGCCGGTGAAGTCCAGCGCGGCGAAGTCGTCCGTGGGCGCGAGTTGCCGGTCGAACGTGTAGCGGCGGACGTCGAAATCCTGCTCCAGCCGCGTCTGCCAGTCGTGAGGCCTCCGGGCCAGCAGCGTCCTGACGGCACTGGAGCGGGGCTCGTTAGCGTCGCCGTCGGCGATCGACAGACTGCGGCTGTTGTCGGCCAGGATGACAAACAGGTTCGCCCGCGGCCGCGCCCGCACGCCGCTCCACAGCGGATCGAACAGCAGCAGCGCCAGGATCGCAAAGAGAACGG
>JAHWKJ010000153.1 GCA_019347905.1 Planctomycetota bacterium | reverse complement strand
CTCAGCGGCGGCGGCTCTTCGTTCAAATGCTGGACCGCCACGGTGAGTGCCGTCTCTCCACGAAACGGCGTGTGTCCCGTGAGCAGGTGATAGAAGGTGACGCCCAGCGAATACAGGTCGCTGCGCTGGTCGAGGGGCTTGCCGCCCACCTGCTCGGGACTCATGTAGAGGGGCGTACCCATCGTGACGTTGGGCTGCGTGAGGCTGACATGCTCGCCCGGCCGCGTTAGCTGGGCGAGGCCGAAATCCGCGACCTTCACCCGGCCCTTCGAGGTGATGAGGATGTTCTCGGGCTTGATGTCGCGGTGCACGACGCCCGCCTCGCCGGCTTTCTCGAGGGCCGCGGCCACCTGCCGCATGAGGTGCACAGCGACGCCCGCATCCGGCGGTCCCTTTCTGCGCAGATACTCGCGCAGGTTCATGCCCTGCACGTACTCCTGCGCGATGTAGTGCAGGCTGTCCTCTTGCCCGATGACATACACCTGCACGATGTTGGGATGGGCGAGGGCGGCGGCGGCCTTGGCCTCGCGCTCGAAGCGGGCCAGCATCACGCTGCCGGTGTTCTGCAGCAGTTCCGGACGCAGCACCTTGACCGCAACTTTGCGTCCGAGCGTAGTCTGCTCGGCGAGATACACCTCGGCCATGCCGCCGCTGCCGAGCTTCCGCAAGAGGCGAAAGTCTCCCAGCGTGCGTTCGACCAGCGAGCCGGCTGGACGGGCGTCGGGGGCGTGCTGTTCTTCGGCAGCGTCCGCGGCGTCATCCGCGGCTGAAGCGGGGGCCGGCTTCTTCAGTTCCGCGTCGGATGGTCTCACGAGCACGGGGCCTGAGAGGTTGAGGGTTGAGGGTTGAAGGTTGAGGGTCAGAAGCCTACCGGTTCTGGCCGGTGGGCTTGCGGGCTCCGCTCGCCTCTGCCTTGCATCATAGGCGGACGTAGCATGACGGGCCAACCCACCCCTGCGTGCGCAGGCCATGCGCCGTGCGCGTCTCGAAAGTTCGTAGTGTGGATTTAAATCCACACTACGAACGTCAACGCATCGCCGACCGCTCAGGACGCGACGGCGGCTTCCACGCGCTGGAGCGCCGGCGGCAGCAGGCGGACATCGGCGTCGAACAGTGCGGGCAGACGCTGACCATCGCGCTCCGCCTGCCACACGGCCACCCAGTCGCGCCAGGCGATCTCGTGCTCGCAGAACAGCGCCTGCCGGGCGTCGAGCGGCGGCAAATGGTGCGTGCGCGCCGTCGCCGGAGGCCGCGGACGCAGGATCGGCCGCTGGTCGAGGTCGTAGCGGACCACCACCTGGTAATCGTCGCCCGGCCACACCACCAGTCCACGGTCGGTGATGTCGTAGGGCGGCGGGGCGGGCCCGAACTCCTGCTCCAGTTGCTCGCGGATGAGGTCCACCGTGGCCATGCGGTAGAAGCCGGCGAGCGCCACGCTCGACGTTTGCCGCTCATCATCAGCGAGACGACCGAACCAGCCCGGACGGCTCAGACCGGCGACCAGCCAGCCCGATTGCTCCTGAAACGCCAGCCACGTGCTCTCGCCGTGTTGTCCTTCGGACGCTGACGCTTCCGCCCCGTCGGATGCTTCCGGCTGCGGAGGCAGCAGTTCGATCCGCACGCTGTTGGAGGCCGCGTGGATCTGCCCCACGGTCGGACGCAATTCGCCGCAACTGCGGCTGGCCGCCAGGTAGCCCAGCAGTTCGCGTTCGACGAAGCGGCGGATCGCCGTCACGTTGTGGTGCAACTTCTCGTGCAGCCGAGTGATCGCCGGGTTGTGCCGGCCGGGACGTGTCTTCCGCTCTGCGCGGCGCAGTTTCGCGAACAGCTTCGGCAGCGTGCCGGAGTGGAAGCCCGACCGCAACAGCCGCGTCATCGTCTCGCCGTGATCGCCCACGAGCACACTGCGCAAGCTTCGCGAGCGGTTGGCCGCGTACAGCCGCCAGTTCTCCTTCAGCTCCCACACCAGAAAGCCGAACACGCCGGGAATGCACCACACCACGGCCATGCAGATCGTGTTGGCCGTTTCGATCGAGATCGGCACGACCCACAGCAGAATCGAAGCCAGCGGGGAGGGCGTCTGCGTGATGCTGGGGGTGATCGCCAGCGGCAGAATGAGCTTATGCGCCACCGTCACCACCGGGAAATGCTTGATGGGGTTGACCTGCGGCTCGATGAGCAGCGTCACGCAGAACCGCACCACATAGGCGATCACCGCCCAGAACACGCCCAGAACAGCCTTCACCGCCAGCGTGACGATCGTTTCGCCGCTCTTGAACCGCAGCCACTCATCGACCGCATACAAGAGCCGCTCGATGGCCTCCAGCACCCGCTTGAAGGTGTTCATCACCAGGTCGAACATCGCGACGAACACGTGGACGCGAATGCGGTGCCACGCGCGGTGCACGCGCTCGGCGGTCAGTTCCTCGAAATCGCGGCCGGCGCGCGAATTCACCGCCGCCGCCAGCAGCAGAAACACCACCGCCGTCACGTACAGCGACGGCCACGGATACAGCCCCAGCGCCGGCAGCGCAAAGGCGAACACGCCCGTCAGCACCAGCGGCTGAAACAGGTGCCTGCGAAAGAGTTCATACGGCCGGCTGCGACGCAACAGCCGCACCCAGCCGTGCCCCAAAAACCACGCCGGCAGGTCGTATACCAGGCCTTTGACGCCGCGATACGTCCACTTCACCGTCTGAAACACCAGCCGGCGGAACGGCCGCACGTGGATCAGCCCGAACAGAAACAGCCCGAGGCTGAGCACGGCCATCTGAAAGCGGAACGATGTGAAGCCCATCTGGCTGATGGGATGCTCATCGCCCACAATGTGATGGGCCAGCTCCTTGAAGCCGATGATCAGCACGATCGCCCCGCCGAAGGGGATCGCCAGATACCGCGTGACGAATCGCCCGAGGCGGGTGCCGAAGGCCAGCGAGCTCAGCCCCTGCAAGCCCCGCAGGTAGAACTCTGCGGGGTGGTACACGCCGTCGAGCAAATCGCCCAGGCGGCGATTGACCCTCAGCAGCCGGTCGCCCTTCCACAATTCCGCGGGGCCGGACAGGTCGTCGAGCTTGAGGTGATTCCGCGAGAGTGCATCCCGCAGGTTGCCCATGTTGATGAACCCGCGGTGCGCCACCAGGTCGAGCAGTTCTTCGACCAGCTTGTCGCGCGAGACGCGCTCCGGCACGTTCGTGGGTTCGAGTGCCACTTCATCGAGGGCCTGCCGCACGAGGGGCCGCAAACGCCGCCGCATCTGGTTTTCGGCCGCGGCCGCGGCATCGTGCAGCAAATGGCTTAACCGCTCGCGTTCTTCGCCGGAGAGCCGCGCCTGCGAGAGGTGGTCGGTCGCCCGCCTGAGGTGCTTCGACATCAGCACTTCGCGCTGGTTGGGTAACAGCCGCTTGATGGGCTTCTTGCCGAAGGAGAACAGCCACTTCAGCAGATCGACCTTCGAGATCTCGCGTTCGTGGTCGACGCAGACTTTCTGCAGGTCGTAGAGCAGTCGCTTGTCGGCGGTCCAGAAGCCTTCCAGCGCGCCCGCGAGCAGGCCGGCGAGCGCTTCGCGCCAGTGTCGCGCGTCTTCGTTACTGAATTCGAGCGCCTCCTGCAGCCGTGCGGTCAGCCGGTCGAGTTCCGCCGCGGCGCCGGACATTGCCTCGTGGACCTGCTGACTGTCGGCATAGCGGAGGGCGCGAGTCCGCAGGATGGCCGCCTTCACCTGGTTCCCGCCGGTGCTGGCACGGTCGGCCTTGCGCATCAGGCGGGCGAAGACTCGCCGGCTGGGGCGGGTGCGTGGGCGGCTGGGAGCATCGGGAGGTTGACGCCTCTCGGTCGCCGAGTCGATGTGCGGCCGGCCGTTGCCGGATTCCAGCGGCGCCGGCTCGTGCCGCTGGTCGGACTCCCGCGCCGCAACATCCGGCAGCGGCGCCCCGGCGGGACGCGTCGCGCGGAACAGCCGCTCGGCATCGAGATCCTCTGCGAACACCTCGTCCACGCGGGAGAAGTCGCCCAACAGCGCCGGGAAGTAATCCGGCAGCCAGTGCGGCGAGAAGTAACGCAGCTCCAGGTACACGGCCGCCGCTTCGATATAGGCCGACTCCGGCGTCGAAGGCTCCAACAGGAACATCTCCTGGCGGCAGACGGCGAGCATCTCGTCGAACTCGACCTGACCAATGCGATCGATTCGTTCGCGGATGGCGGCCGTGGTCAATCGTCCCGCTTCAACCGCGCGATCCAGTTCGACGTGCACGCGGGCGTGAAACAACAGCCGCCACACGCGGGCCAGCAGGTCCTCGAGGGTGAAACCAGCCAGCCGCTCCTCGTCGGGCCGCGCCAGCAGGATCGCCTTCTCAGGAAATTCCGAAATGTCGTCGAATCCAAGCTCGTCGGGATCCACCAGAATCGCCAGCCGACGCTGTGAGATCACATACGTCTTGCGGTGAGGCACCGACAGCCCCAGCCCCGGCAGTTCGTGCTCGTGCCGGATGACGCGGCGGATGATGCGGGGCGGGACGAAAAACGCGGTCGGCTCGACCGCGTGCAGCGCGCGATCGACTTCGGCCAGCATTTCGTCGAGAGACGTGTCCGTCGTCACCAGCCCGGTCCTGACAGCGGCAATTGGGGAGCACTGGCCTCGGGAGCGCCACGAGACGTGCGTCCCGCCAGTTTAGCGGAGCACGGTTTGCGAATGCCACCGGCGTCCGCTGCGGCCGGGTCGGCCATCTTGAGCCGCGCAAGCGGCGGGAGCATGTAGCTGCGGGCGTGAGCCCGCAGAATGGGTCCCGAGGAAACCCGAGCCGCGAACGCGGCGGCAGCAACGCGAGAGGTCTGGTACGTACAACTGGATTCGTTGCTGCCGCCGCATTCGCGGCTCTACTTTCCAGTTGGATCCCGCTCTGCGGGCTTACACCCGCAGCTAAATGCTACCGCGGCTGCCGCCGCTGTCGTCTACCCGCTGCACTCGCACATAGTGGATGCACGCGAGTCTTGACGGGACATCCGCGGAACGGTGAGATAGTCGCATCGTCCTGGAACACTCCGGACCGCTCGGGCGCCGATTCGATTCCGGCACACAACCCGCGGTCCTTCCCTTCCAGCCTCGAAAGGCACAACATGTCGCGCACGGAATTGACGCGTCGGGACTTCCACAGGTTGACTGCGGCCGCCATGGGCGGACTGGTGGCCGGCAGTCTCATCGGCTGCGGCGGCGATGACAAAGGCGAGGAGGCGCCCGGCGGCCGCACCGGCACCGCCGGCGAGGGCGGCGATGCGAAAGTCAGCCGCGGCACGTCCGGCGCGGCCGATGCCAAGTACGACGTCTCGCTGCTGCTCGAAGAGCCGCACGTCTGCCGCGGACTCAATACCTGCAAGGGCCAGGCCACCGGCGGCGAGAACGAATGCGCCGGCACCGGGGCCTGCGCCACGGCCGAGCATCACGACTGCCACGGCCAGAATGAATGCAAAGGCCAGGGCGGCTGCGGCGATTACCCCGGCCAGAACACGTGCAAGGGCAAGGGCGAGTGCAGCGTGCCCTTGATGGAGGGCACATGGGCCAAGGCCCGCGCCGCCTTCGAGAAGGCCATGCAGGGCCAGGGCAAAGAGGTCGGCGCCGCCCCCGACGCGTGACGACCAGCCGACACGGAGGCGGCTTTTCAACGCAAAGACGCGAAGAACGCTAAGATTCGCAGAGAAATTCGTGCGGTAGTTGGACGGTGATTCCAAAAAGATCCTTTGCGAGGCTCTGCGAACTTTGCGTCTTTGCGTTAAAAGCTCTTCGCCCACCCGCTCCGCTCCGCGCCTTGGCCATCAGGACCTCGGCCTCGGCGTCGGGCTGCGCACGGTCCACTACGACTACATCCTCCGGCATACGCCGGAGATCGGCTGGTTCGAGATCATCTCCGAAAACTACATGGACTCCCGCGGAAGGCCGCGGTACGTCCTGGAGCAGATCGCCGAACGCTATCCCGTCGTGATGCACGGCGTCTCGCTGTCGATCGGCAGCACCGACGCGCTCGACTTCGATTACCTGCGAAAGTTGAAGGAGCTCGCCAAAGCGGTCAAGGCCGGCTGGGTTTCCGACCACATCTGCTGGACCGGCGTCGCGGGACGCAATTCGCACGACCTGTTGCCGATTCCGTTCACCGAAGAAGCTCTGCGGCACGTGATCGAGCGGGTGCGCATCGTGCAGGACCTGCTGGAGCGGCCGCTCGTGCTGGAGAATCCCAGCAGCTACATCACCTTCGCCCGCTCGACGATGAGCGAATGGGAGTTCATCACGCGATTGGCCGATGAGACGGGCTGCGGCCTGCTGCTCGATGTGAATAACGTCTACGTGTCGAGCTTCAACCACGATCTCGACCCGGCGGAGTTTATCCGCTCGCTGCCGCACGAGCGCGTCGTGCAGTTCCATCTCGCCGGGCATACGAACTGCGGCACGCACATCGTCGACACGCACGACGCCCATGTCATCAACCCGGTGTGGGAGTTGTACCGGCTGGCCCACGAGTTGACCGGCGGCGCCTCGACGCTGCTGGAATGGGACGCGAACATTCCGCCGTTCCCCATGGTCCGCGCGGAGGTGGAGAAAGCGCGTCGCTACATGAGCGAGGAACTCGAGCCGCTCGACTTCGCCGAGCCGGACGAAGCCGCTCCCTTCGCCAACGAGGCCGTGCCGCACCCCGCGCTGTACGCGACGGCCGAGGTGGAATGCCGTAGAGCAAGCGTCCCGCTTGCTCCGGGATTTCTCCGACAGCCATTGCACTTGAACAGGACGCACAAGCGAGCCGCTTGTGCTACGGCAGTCATGCCCGAGCCCCTCGAACTGCGTCGCATTCAGCAGTGGCTCCAGACCGTCATCACGCACCCCGACGGCGTGGCGGCCGGCGTCGATTCCGCCGACGCGCGACGCCACGTCGCGACCAGGAGCGAGCAGGTCGAAGAGGTCATCGCTCGCTCGCAGGCGCTGACGAGCCTGAAGCGGCTGAACGTGTACGGCAATGCGTACTACGCGCGGCTCCTGGAGTGCCTCCGCGACGAATTCCCGGCGCTGGCGCACGCGCTGGGTGAAGAAACATTCGACGGCTTCGCCTTCGGTTATCTGCAGGACTACCCCTCGCAGAGCTACACGCTGGCGAAGCTGGGGCGGAGCTTTCCGCAGTATCTCGCCACGACGCGACCGGCTCGCGAAGGAGACGACGCCGACTGGGCCGACTTTCTGATCGATCTGGCGACGCTGGAGCGGACGTACGCGGAGGTGTTCGACGGCGAGGGCTTCGAGGGCCGCGGTCTCATCTCTCCCGAGGAGTTGGCGGCGATTCCCCCCGAGCGGTTCGCCGAGGTGCGGCTGGTGCCGGTGCCCTGTCTGCGGCTATTGAAGCTGCGGTTCCCCGTCCACGACTACGCGACGGCAGTGCGGCGGAAGGAGTCCCCGACGATCCCGGCGGCCCGGGATACGTGGCTGGCGATCACCCGCCGCGAGTATGTCGTGCGCCGACAGCCGGTGTCGCAGGCCCAGTTTGCGGTACTCTCGGCCTTGGCCGCAGGTGAGCCGCTGGGAGCAGCGATCGGCCGCGCGCTCGAAGCCGCGCCGGCAGCAATCGACCAACTGGCGGATGAGCTTCAGACATGGTTCCGGACGTGGGCGGCCGCCGGCTATTTCGAGCGGGTCGAAATCCTGTAGGGCCCAAGAAGCGTGCCTCGTTTCGTCGTTCTCACCCACAACCATCCGACGCTGCACTGGGACTTCATGCTGGAAGTCGGCGAGGTCCTGCGGACGTGGCGGCTGAGCGCGCCGCCGGATGTGGGCGGGGTGATCGAGGCCGTGCCGCTCGGCGATCACCGCCTCGCCTACCTCGAATACGAAGGCCTCGTGAGCGGCGGTCGCGGACGCGTCACACGCTGGGACGCCGGCCAGTACGAGATGGTTGCCGAGACGAGCGACCGCGTGGAAGTTCAGGTCGCTGGGCACCGGCTGAACGGCCGAGCGTTCCTCGAACGAGGGGCGGGCGGCTGGCGTTTCTGCTGGCTTCCAGCGGCCGACGCCGCCCTGCGCACGAATCAGCTCGGTTGATCGGCCGGAGGGCGCTAGCCCCGGTTCCAAAAAGCTAGCCCCCGGTTGCGAAAAAGTCCGGACCGCAACCGGACGCTAGCGCGTACCGGCTGATTTGCAAATCGCTAACCGGCGGCGGATTGAGCGGCGAGCTTCGCCTGGCGGGTACCGGTTTCGTCACTGTCACGGCGGCCCGTCATCTTCACCGCGCCCTCGACGAATTCCACGGCCTCCAGCACGCTGGACTTCAGCTCCCGCGGATTGAGATGAATGACGGCCACGTCGTGGCCGTCGGCCTGGTGCCAGGCGACCTCGTGGCCGGCGCGCTGGATGCGCCGCGTCAGCTCGTCGAAGACCTCGTCCAGCGGGACGGGCAAGAGACCGGCCCGCACGGTTTCGATCTCGACCGCGAGCTGGTTGTCCTCTGGCACCCACGCCCGCAGCTTGAGACTGACCACGCCGTTGTAGGCCCCGTGCTCGACGCGCGCCCCGATACGAATCGCATCTTGCTCCAGGTCGATCCGCGGTTCGCTCACACCCTTGGGCAGCCGCTCAGCGAAGTGCCGCGGCAGTTCCTCGGCCAGCCACGCGTTGATGTGCGTCTGAGTGAAGGTCTGCGACCAGCGCGGAGAGCGTTCGATCTCTTCGACGAGCTCGGTCGTCTTCTGCACGAGCTCTTTGGCGGCCTCGCGGCGCTGGACGGGATCGGCCAGTTCGGCCATCGCCTCCACGTAAAACTCCGGTACCTGGGAGGCGGCCCAGTAGGCGCCTCCGCCGGCAGCCGCCAACAGTGTGATGACCGCCAGTCCGACCAGAATCCAGCGATTGCGGTTCACGCACGTTCTCCCCACGGCTCCGACACGCCCTGTTCCGCAGTCCGAAAAGCCCACCGCACGTGGCAAAGACCATCTGGATCTGGAACGTCGGCAGTGCGGATTTAAATCCGCACTACGAGGCCCCAGAAACCCGCCGCAGATGGCCAGCGAAATCGTAGGCCGCACCCGGAAAGCGGTCAATATGCGCTCCGGGCGCTCGCAGTTCCCTGGTGGTGGGCCGCTATTCGTTGGCGGCCGATTCAACCGCTTCCGGCGAGTCGTCCGACTTCTCGGCCACCGCCTGCTGAATTTCGGAACCTCCGGCTGGCGGACTTGCAGGCGTGGGAGGCTGAATGAACAGCATTTCCTTCTCGTAGGCGACGAGCGGCTCGCGCTCTTCGGCCTCGGAGTCGCCGCCGAGAAATGAGAAGCCGAGCGTCCGTCCGGCAAACTTCGTGCCTTTGTGGATGCTGCCGCTCTGGAAGGGCCCGGCCCCGGCGACCCAGGCGTCGCGGGCATTGCTGCGCGAGAGCGACAGTCCGGACTGCCACACCGGCTGGCGCGTGCCGCGGTTGTAGGCGAACACGCCGATCTTCGCCGCCGCCTGCTGATCGTTGCGCTTGGCGATGGAGATTTCCGGGATGGTGGGAACGGGGGGAGCCACCGGCATCAGGGTGGCTGCGGTGCTCAGCAGGTTGTTGGCGGGCACACCGTAGGTCACCTCGTGACGGTCGGCGCCGAGCGTGCCGATGCGGGCCTCGACGATATACTCGGCGTCTTCCGGCTTGTCCTGCAACAGGCAGCGGGCAGCGACCATCTGCTGCCGCAGCGAGCTGATCACGTAATCGGCGTTGACGAACCCCAGCCCCTTCACGAACTCCAGGTACTGTGTGTCGAGGTACACTGTCTGCCCGGAGAGGGCGCGAAAGTCGATCGCGGCCACGCTGCGGTCGACAGCGTCGGAGAGCACAAGCTGCTCGGTGGCGTCGCGGCTCTGTGTCGTCCCACAGCCGCACGAGAGCGCAGCCGCCACACCAGCGCACAGCGCGGCGAAGGCACGCAGCGGTTGGAACTCAGCCCGAGCGTCCGCAGCGGATGAGCCGCACGGAAGCAGGCGGTGATGGCAACACGAATTCAACATGGTTCAGACAAAGGAGTTGCGCCCACACACACGACGCGCCGGAACGGCGGGGCGGGATTATAGCGGCAGACTCCGATGCCTCAAACGCTGTTTTCGCCGCCGGAACGTTTATCCGCGACTCATGTCGGGTGGCACTCGCAGCTCGCCTGCCAGTGTCGAGTGGGTCTCACGCAAGCAATACGTCACGGAGCTTTCGCACGCGTTTGAGCTCTCGCACGGGATGGCGAGCATCCCGTGGCACCCGTGCGGAGCGCTCCTCTGGCGAGTCGCGGCTAAACGGCGCGATCCTGTACAATCGGTGAGGCCGAACTGTCGAGGACCGGAATGTCAACTACGCCGGGCCAGCCCTGTTCCTATCTGCCGTCGCAGACGGCCTCGCTCGACTACCGCATCCACTTGACGATCGCAGCGGCCGATTACGCGGCACTGCTGGAGCGCGGCTGGCGTCGCCACGGAATGCACTTCTTCCGCCCGGCCTGTCCCGTCTGTACGGCCTGCCGACCACTGCGGGTTGACGTGGCGAACTTTCGCCCCACGAGAAGTCAGCGCCGCTGCCTGAACCGCAATGCCGACGTCGAGTGGCTCGTGCGCGAACCGACGCTCACCGAGGAGCACGTGCGGCTTTACAATGCGTGGCACGCCGATATGCACGTGCGCAGCGGCTGGCCGTTCCGCCGCGCGACGGCCGAAGAGTACTTCCAGTCGTTCCTCATCGGCCGCTGGGACTTCGCCCGCGAGATCTGCTACTTCCGCGGTGGACGGCTGGCGGGCGTGGGTCTCGTCGACGCCTTGCCGCGGGCCCTCTCCAGCGTGTACTTCTACCACGATCCCGCGTGGCGGCCGCTCGGTCCGGGGACATTTACGGTCTTGAAGGAGATCGAGTACGCACGGCAGAGCGGCCGCGATTATGTCTATCTGGGCTACTGGATCGAACAGTGCCCTTCGATGAGCTACAAGAATCGCTTCGGCCCGCACGAGATCCTCGCGGGACGATCCGCCGAGACCGATTCGCCGCGGTGGCTGACGGCGGAAGATTCACCCGCCGGCTGACGCCGGTCGGCTCGCGACAACCGGCGTCCGATCATGGCTTCCGACACACCGCCCGCCAGCACTGAGACGGTTCCCACGACGGCCGCCGAACTGGCCCGCTTCGTGGCGGAGAATGCCCAGGGGCCGCGGCGGCCGCTGTTTCCCGTCGGCGGACGCACCGCGCTGCATTACGGCTTCCCCGCCGCGGTGGAAGACGGCGTGCTGGTTTCGACGGCGCGGCTGGACGACATCGTCGACTACCCGGAG
>JAHWKJ010000694.1 GCA_019347905.1 Planctomycetota bacterium | reverse complement strand
ACCCGAAAACATGATCGAAGCCGTCAACAGTCCGCACGTCAGCGCGAGTATGTCGTGAAGGACGATCGACGCTGCACATGGAGTTCGTCGAGGCGACTGCTCGGGCTCATTAGAAGTCATGACTGAATTATTCGCGGCCGCGGTCCTGTTCGGCTAGCGCTTCGAAGTAGCGGCGGACGAGATCTTCGTAGTGCGGCAGGTACTCTTCACCCGACAGGCTGAGGAACTTCTTGCGCACCGACGGCGGCAGGTGACCCCACACGTCCTGTACCATCGAGCGGCGGCGGTCGAGCGCGGCCTCGCGTTCGTCTTCGGACCGGCCCTCGCGCTCGGCCGATTCGCGGGCGCGATCCGACTGCGTCTGCTGCGTTGCCTCTCCGGTGCCTTCGCCCTCTCCGCCTTGCGACGACTGGTCCTGGTCGTTCTGGGGCATCGGCTGGTTTTCTGGCGAACGCTGCCGCTGTTGATTCTGCTCTTCGGGCGAACCCGGCTGCGGATTGGGCTGCGGCGGCGGCTGGCTTTCCGCCAGTTCGATCAGCTTGGCCAGGTCGTCCACAACCTGCTGCTGAATACCGCGGGTCTCGTCGCCGGTGTCGGCCGCGTCGATGCGTTCGCCGGCCGAACGCATGCCGTGGATGGCCCGCTCCAGGAGGTTCTCCCCAGCCGGCCCGTCTCCCGCCGGCGTGTCACCCAGCAGCCGCTTGAGCAACTCCGAATCGAGCTTCTTCCCGAGCGGCTTGGACGAGTCGGGGTCGCTTGTTGTTTCCTGAGAGGCCTCTTCCGTCGATTCCGGGGCGGTTTTCGATTCATTCTCGGCTGCCACACCTGAGAACGGAAGGCAGACCGCAGCGACGAAGGATGCCAGACTACAGGTGACGAATGTGTTCATGGGACAGTGATTTCAATTCGGTTCTCGACCGCTCGTTTAGATGCGTAAAACACATCATCCTCGACGGAGTACTTCAGCGATCGCAAGGAGTAGTGGGACTAACCCTATCCCGGCTGCGATGCGCCACCCAGTGGAACCGCGATATGCAACGGAACAGAGCAACGCGACTCCAAGAAGCGAGCATACCGTCGCCATGCTCAAGATCCGGCGGTAATCGTTCGTCGCAAACGTCGTGGTCGCGAAAAACAGTCCCGCCACGCCGAATACCACGGCGGCGTGATAGAGACCAAAGATCGTTCGGTTACCCACCATGGTTCCTCATGTCTCACTCCTGTGGGCCGGCTTGCGCCGGCTCCGGATCGCGGGTCTCAAACGTGGCGGCTACCTGTCGCGTGAGGTTCCGGGCGAGGTCGGAGAGCTGTTGCTGCTCTTCGGCGATGGACTTCAGCTCCGCCTGCTGGTCTTCGGAGAGCTCGTCGACGTCCTGATGCAGTTCGTCCAGTTGGGCGGTGCGGGCGAGCAGTTCTTCCTGCAGACTCTTGAGCATCCGGAGCTGCGCCAAGTGCGGAATGCCGTCCGTTTGCGGGCCGCCCTGGTCATTGGGCCTCGGTCGTTGCTGTGGGTCTTGCTGCGGCTGCTGATTCTGCTCACCTTCTGATTCGAGCGCCGCGACGAGCGCCTGGAACCGCGCAAGCGCCGCCCGTTCTGCGGCGAGCGTGGCGTCGTCGAGCTGTTTGTCCGCAAGACGAACGGCCGCGCGCTCGATGTGCCGGGCGGCGCCGCGCAGCGCCAGCGCGAAGACCTCCGCCGCTTCCACGGTCTGCGCCAGCCGGTCGGTCTCGTCCTTGAGGCCCCGTTCCACCGCGGCCAGATCGCTGAGCGTGATGAGCTGCGCCCTCGTCAGCCGGCCTTCCTCGTCCTTTAGCTTCCGGAGCCGCAGCGTTTCATCCAGCACATTCTGCTGCCGCGGGAGTATCGCCTTCAGTTCGTCGGCGATGCGTTCGAGCATCTCACGGGCGAGCCGCTCCTGTTCCTCCTGGCGCTGCCGCGCGATTTCGCGCTGGGCCTGTTCGAGATCGTCGAGCGCCTCGGCCTGCTCATGAGCGGCGGCCTGGGGGTCGTCGTCCTTTTCGAGCCGCTCTTCGGCCTCGCGCAGGCGTTCGCCGGCTCGACGTGCGGCGGCGGCGGCCGGCCGCGATTCCAGCCGCCGGAGCCGCCGCGCCAATCCCTCGACCTCGCGCCGCAGCTCCTGCTGTTCCTTCGCCAGACGCTTCAGCTCTTCGGCCCGGCGCTCAGCGTCGGGTTCGTTCGCGGCGGCCTGGGACTCCTTCAGCAACTCCTCCTGCTTCTTGCGCAGCGTTTCGAGCTGCGATTCGGCTTCGCCGAGCTTCTTGAGGAGCAATTCGCCTTCGGGGCCGCCGCGCTCGTGCAACAGGTCATCCAGCTCCGCGAGCCGTTCGAGCGTCTGCTGCTGCCGCATCGCGGCCTCGCCCAGATGGTTCTCCTCGATGTCCGACGCCGCCTGCCGCATCAGGCTTTCGGTCGCCAGCCGCTCGAACTCGTCGCGCACGTCGCGCACCGCGTCGGCGGCGTCGGGGCCGCTCTCGCGCAGATCCTCGATGGTACGCTCCAATGTGCGGAGGAACTGCGCGGCCCGGTCCGCTTCGGCCCGCTGGCGGCCCGCCAGACGCGAGAGATCCGCCCGCTGTTGCGGGGGGAGCTGAATCGGCTTGCTCGCGGGAATCCGGGAGCGCAATTCGGCCGTCTCGCTGCCGACGCCCTTTTGGCCCCCGATCAGCTCGCGCAGATCGGCTCCCAGATTCTGTCGGCTGCGCCAGCGGTTCATCTGCTCGACCAGGTCTTCGAGCGA
>JAHWKJ010000152.1 GCA_019347905.1 Planctomycetota bacterium | reverse complement strand
AGCAGTGCACGCGGAAAGTGCCCGTGCGGACCTGCCGCTGGGTGACTGAGACGCACACGCAGCAGATTCCCGTCCGCACGTGCCGCATGGTCTGCGAGCAGAAGACCTGCCGCGTGCCGGTGCGGACGTGCCGCATGGTCTGCGAAGAGAAGACCTGCCGCATTCCCTACTGCGTGACGAAGCAGGTGCCCTACACGGTGACCCGCCGCGTGGCCCATTGCGTGGCGAAGGTGGTTCCGGAGACGTGCACGCGGATGGTCGCCCGCTGCGTGCCGCGTCAGGTCGCCTATGAAGTCTGCGAGATGGTGCCGGTGCAGGTGTGTCCGCAACCCTGCGACCCGTGCGTGGGCGGCGGCTGCGAGAGCGGCGTATCTCCCGCCCGGGGCGATCTCAGCCCGATGCCGGACCAGGTCCCGCGGACGTTCGAGTCGGAGCCGGAAACCGGCCCGGCCGTGCCGGAAGGCGAGCCGGAAACCGATCCGGGCCGCCCGGCCACGGATGCGTGAGGCTGATTTCGCGGCCTGGTCACTTGCGGCGCGTCTCCCAAGGCCGGCGAAAGTGACACGGCGTGCGGAGGCTTCAAAGAATGACCACGCCCCGGCTGCCAAGCAGCCGGGGCGCGTCGTTTTTGTTCCGCACCGAGTTCGGGTGGCCGAGATCATCGTCGACTGGCCCTCGTAGTGTGGATTTCAATCCACACGACCGGTGCTCCACGGAATGTGTGCGTCTCAGGATTCGGTCCGTGTGGATTGAAATCCACACTACGGACCGTCCACGCCTCGGCTTCTGCTTTTGGCGCTGGACCGTTGCCGGTAACATCATGGCCTGAGCCTGCTGGTTCACTCCCGTCGCGAGGATCGACGATGACCCGCTTGCACCCGTTTACGGAAATGCCGCTCTTCCTCACCGCCGATCAATATGTCAACACTCCGCTGGAGCCGACATACACCGCGGCCTTTGGCGGATTGCCCGCGTTTCTGCGCGACATCCTCGAAGGACGGCTCCCGCCGGAGACGGAGACGTAACGGAGACGTAACAGAGTCCGCTTCGGGTCGCCCGCGCAGCGCCTGTTGACGTTTCGCCACACGGACGCTGCGCCGTCTGGTTCTGGCAACATCGGTCGTTTGTTGGTGAAGTCCAATGAGGCGTCGCGATACCCGCATGACGCTGCGCCGGACTGGCGCAGACGGCTGAACCGGCCGCAGAATCCGCACAGCCGGTGCGGTGGCCGCGGGGGCGGGCGCGGGGGAGGAATGGCGCGCCGAGACGGCATGGGTGCGAACTAGATTTGCAAAGTAGTCCGGTCGCTCCGCGGCCGGAAGTCCGGGTCGCAGAGCGGCCCGTCTACTCTGCAACCACACGCCGCACCTCCAATGATCGCACAACACTCCCTTCCGGCTGCCACTCCCGAACCGCCCGGCGCCTTCGATGTGCTGGCGCGGCTGCTCAGCGTCGTTCACCGGCATCGCCGCCGCGCGGGGCTGTTCTTCGTCGCCGTCATGGTGCTCGTGGGCGGCTGGCTGGTGGTTGTGCCGCGCTCGTACGAGAGCCAGGCCAAGCTGTTCGTCCGCGTCGGCCGCGAAAGCGTGACGCTGGACCCCACGGCCACCACCGGACAGGTCATTCCCGTTTATGACTCGCGCGAGGTCGAGATCAACTCGGTGCTGGACCTGCTGGCGAGCCGGCGGATCCTGGAGCGCGTAGTCGAAGACGTGGGTGCTCAGGTCGTGCTGACCGACCGCGGGCTGCCGAGTGGCGGCGTGCCGGCGGCGGGCAACGCCCCGGCGCACCCGGCACTCATCGAGCAGGCAATTCGCCGGCTGGAGAAGCAGTTCACGACCGAGCACACCAAGAAATCGACCGTCATCACCCTCTCGTGCCGCGCCGGCTCGCCGGAATTGTCGCAGCGGCTGCTGGACTCCTTCCTTGCGGCCTTTCACACACAGTATGCGGAAGCCCACCGGACCAGCGGCTCCTATCAGTTCTTCGTCGAGCAGGAGGGCCTCCTGAAGCGCCGGCTGGTGGACGCGACGGGCCAGCTCAGCGGGGCCAAGAACGACCTGGGAGTGGTCTCGATCGAGGACCAGCGCAAGACCTTGCAGGAGCAGATGACGGCCCTCGCCGCCGAGAGGCGCACCGCCGAAACGTCACTCGCCACGTCGGAAGCGACCGTCGCGGAACTGTCCCGGCAACTGGAATCCCTGCCTGAGCAGATCGCCTTCCAGGAGGTCAGCGGCTTCCCGAACGGCGCCGAGGGACTCACGCAGCGGCAGTTCTACGAGCTGCAGATCCGCGAGCGGGAACTCCGGGAGAAGTACACCGAGCATCACCCGCTGGTCCGCGCCGTTCGCGAGCAGATCGACCAGGCCCGGGCGATCCTCGACAGCGACGCCCCGACCGTTACACAGCGCACGCAGGCTGCCAACCCGGCCCGGCAGCAGGTGCTGCTCACGCTGCTCGGCGAACGCTCGCAGGCGGCGTCGCTGCGGGCGAAGGTTGCGGCGCTGGCCGAGCAGCACCTCGCACAGGTCGAGCGGCTGCGGGCCCTCAACGACGGCGAAGGCCGCATCGCGCAGCTCGAACAGGAAGTCTCGCTCCTGAAAGCCAGCCACGCGAGCTATGCCGAGAAGCTGGAGCAGGCCCGCATCGATAAGCGGCTGGCCGAAGAGCGAATCTCGAACGTCAACATCGTGCAGCCGCCGACGTTCGTGGCGAAGCCGGTGTTTCCGCGGTTCCGGTTGATGGCGGCCCTGGGGCTGATCGTGGCCCTGCTGGGGGCCGTCGGCGTGGCGTTCGCCTGCGAGCACCTGCCGCGGGCGCTCCAGCGGCCGGAGGGCTTTCGCCCCGAAGGCGGCACAATTCGACAAGCCAGAACCACGGTGCGGGACGCGGAACCGGTCGTCGGCCGGAATTCCTGAACGCGTGAAGCTGGCGACCCGCGTCGCTTTTGTTCGCACGATGACTTTCCATCGCTGTTTCCCGAGAAGCCGGATCAGGCCATGGGACTCCTCAATCTCGTCCGCTGGTTCAAGCCACAGGCGGCCCCGCATATGGCCGATCCGCTCTCGCTGGTTCACCCGGCGGGACGCTTCGCGGAACTCTTGCGGCGCGAGCGGATGCGGGCCGACCGCAGCGGCCGCACGTTCGCGCTGGTGGCGTTCGCGTTTGCTGAAACCGGCGACGGCGAGCGCGACCGGCAGCGGCTGATCGACCGGCTCGAAGACCGCCTGCGGGCCACCGACTATGCCGGAATGCTCGCGGACGGTCGGCTCGGCGTGCTGCTGGCCGATACCGACGCCGACGGTGCAGACGTGTTTGCGGTGCGTCTCGGCGGCGCGGGGGCGACCGGTGTCGCCTGCATTTACGACACCTACCTGTATCCGGGGGACGATGCGAGTCGGGGGCGTCGGCGGAGCCGAGCGGCGGCGAACCTGCTGGGAGAATCCGCCGAAGAACGCGTGTCCGCCGCCAGCGATCTCGTCGAGACGCTGCTGAACGACCGCCCGGCCGGCTCGCCGCGGCGGGGTACGGTCCAGCCGCTGGAAACGCTGTTCGTCCGCCGTTTGCCGTTCTGGAAGCGCGCGCTCGACATCGCCGGCGCCTGCGTGGGGCTGGTGGTGCTGTCGCCGGTGATGCTGACGGCGGCCGCGCTCGTGCGGCTCTCGTCGCGGGGACCAGTGTTGTTCAAGCAGCAGCGCACGGGTCTCGGCGGCCGCGCCTTCACGATGTTCAAGTTTCGCACGATGACGCAGAACGCCGAGGCATTGCAGCAGTCACTGCGCACTTCCAGCGAGCAGGACGGCCCGGCCTTCAAGATGACGCACGATCCCCGCGTGACGCGCGTGGGCCGCTGGCTGCGGAAGTCGTGCGTCGACGAGCTGCCGCAGCTCTGGAACGTGCTCGTGGGCGACATGACGCTCGTCGGTCCGCGTCCGCTGCCGCTCGCTGAGGCGGCGGCCGTCGACGGCTGGCAGCGCCGGCGGACGGAAGTCACACCGGGCCTGACGTGCATCTGGCAGGTGTACGGGAAGTCGAAGGTCCCGTTTGCGGAGTGGATGCGGATGGATATTCGCTACCTCTCGCGGCGCACGCTGGCGGGCGACTTGAAGCTCATTGGCGAAACGATGCGGGCCGTCGTGCTGCACCGCGCCTCGTGCTGAACGGGTCTCTTCTATGATCGCTTCCACGCGACAAACATCCCTTAGCGGAAAGCGCTCCCGCGGCCGCTGGAAGCAACGGCTGGCGGCCCGTCTGGCGGCGCCGCTCTCGGCATGTTTCGGCCCGCGCGTCGCGAATGCGTTCGGCATCCTGATGTATCACCGCGTCGCACTCGAAACGCCAGGCGTGCCGCGGCCGACGTGGAACGTCACGCCCGAGCGTTTCCGGCAGCAGCTTGCGGGACTGTTGGCGCGAGGCTACGAGCCGTGGCCGCTGCGGCGGGCGCTGGAGCATCACCGCAAGAGTCTGCCGATTGCGCGGAAGGCGTTCGTCGTCACGTTCGACGACGGATACGAGAACGTGTTCACGCATGCCTGGCCAGTTCTGCAGGCGCTGAGCGTGCCCGCAACGGTGTTTGTCTCGACTGCGTACCTCGATGACGAGCGGCCTTTCCCCTTTGACGACTGGTCCGCCGCCGGCAGCCGGTTCGTGCCGCGCAGTGCGTGGCGGCCGCTGTCCACTGCGCAGTGCCGGCAGATGCTCGAGGGCGGCCTGATCGAGCTGGGAACGCACACGCACACGCACCGCGACTTTCGCGGCCGGCCGGAAGAACTCGCGGCGGACCTGCGGACTTCGCTCATGGTGCTGAAGAGCCGATTCGGTCTGAATGACGCAACATTTGCCTTTCCCTATGGAACGCGCGACTTGGGGTATTCGGGGCCGGTGTTGTCCGCGGCGGCCGGTCGGGCCGGCTGCCTGTGCAGCCTGACGACCGAGGACGAGCTGGTGACGCCGAACATCGATCCCTTCGACTGGGGCCGGTTTACGGCCGAAGACTCGGATACGCCGTGGACGCTGGCGGCAAAGCTCGACGGCTGGTTCTCGGCCGCCCGCAGGATGTGGCGGGCCGCCACCGGCCGCCGTAGCACAAGCCTCCCGCTTGTGCGGGTGCGTGCAGAGACTCGCGATTTCGCAACTAATTCGAGCAAGCGGGACGCTTGCTCTACGTAAGCGCACAGCAACTCCATGCAGCACTCGCCATTTTCATCCGCACACTCCGAAGACCAGGGCCCCGCATGGGTGTGGTGGTCGAGCGTGTTCGTGCTGGCCGCGGTGTTCCTCTCCACCGAGCACAGCCGCGACGCCTCCGTTCTCGAAGCGTTCACGCTCACGCAGGACGAAATGGAAGTCGGCACGGAAGGTGGAAACGCGCAGCGGCGGGCGGCGTTCCTCGCACTGGCCGCATTCGCTTTCGTGCTCCTGACGCTTCCGGCCCGGCGGCGGCTGCGGTTCGACACGCTGCCGGCCGTGGCGCTGGTGTTGTACGTGGGCTGGTGTGGCCTCTCGACTGCATGGGCCGACGACCCCGAGATGAGCGTCCGCCGCGTCGTCGTGTTCTATTGCGTGGCTATCGCGGCGCTGGCGATTGCGCGGCAGCTCAGCCTGCGGCAGTTGATGAGCGCGGCGGCCGTGCTTTCAACCCTGTTCCTGCTGTACGGCATCGCGGCGGAGTTGGCGCAAGGAACGCTCCGGCCGTGGTCCGGCGAATATCGGTTCGCGGGCACGCAGCACCCGAACACACAGGGGCTGAACCTGGCCGTGCTGTGTCTGTCGACCTTCTGCCTTGCGCGCGGCGAGCGGCGGCGGTGGATCCTTCTGTGGGGACTGTTCAGCATGGGACTGGCGTTCCTCGTGTTGACGAAGTCGCGAACGGCGCTTGCCGGACTGGTTGTGGCCCTGACGGCGATCTGGACGGTCCGCACGCCGGCACGTGCGAAATCCGGCTACGTGGCGGCCGCCGTGTGGCTTTTGGCCGCAGGCGCGCTGGCGGGGGTCATTGCCGGTGCAGACCTGGAGCGACAGGCGGGGAAGTGGCTGTTGCTGGGCCGCGACGAGCAGGCGTCGTCGCTGAGCGGCCGGCTGCCGATCTGGACGGAGTTGGTAACCTGGATCGAAGATCGCCCGCTCGCGGGCTACGGCTACGACAGCTTCTGGACGGCCGAGCGAATTGACAGCGTCTCCTCGGAGGTCGAGTGGCCGGTCCGCGAAGCCCATTCGTCCTACATCGAGCTGGTGCTGAGCGTCGGACTGATCGGTGCGGTGCTTCTGATTTCGGCAGTCATTGCCGGGCTGCGTCGCGCGGCCGCTGCGTTCGCGGCCACGGCACGGATCGAGCACGGGTTTGTGCTGGGGCTGCTCGCTCTGGGCCTCGTGGACGGTCTCACGGAATCGGCCATGACGTTTCCCATGTACATGCCGTTTGTTGCGGCGTGCGGACTGGCCGGTACAGTCCTTTGCCGGCCGGTTGCGTTTGCCGTCCGTCCGGTGGAGCTCGGAGCGCCGGCCGGGCTGGAATTCTCCAGATCGTGAACGAGGGCTATTTGCTCATGCTCGCTCCCGAAATCAGTGTTGTTGTCTGCACGCGGAACCGCGCCGCCTCGCTGCGGAATGCGCTCAAGAGCCTGATTGCCCTCGAAACCGCCCGCGCGTTCCAGTTCGAGATCGTCGTCGTGGACAACGGCTCGACGGATGAAACAGCCGCGGTGGTGGCGAGCGTCGCGCGTTCGTCCGCGGTCCCGATCTCTTGTGTGGACGAGCCGCGGCGCGGGATCGCGACGGCCCGGAACCGCGGCGTCGAAGCGGCGTGCGGAGACTGGATCGCCTTTTTCGACGATGACCAGCTCGCCGAGCGCGACTGGTTGCTGGAGCTGTGGACGACCGCCGCCGAACGCCGCTGCCGCTGCGTGGGCGGACGCGTGGAACTGAGCCTGCCGGAGAACATCCGGCGCAGACTGGCGCCGGCCTGCCGCATGCTGCTGGGGGCGACGCCCGCCGGCGATCGTCTGCGGCGGTACACCTACCGCTTCACTCCGGGTGCGGGAAACCTGCTGGTGGCCCGCAGCGTGTTTGAAGAAGTCGGCACGTTCGATGAAGCGTTCAACCGGCGCAGCGAAGACACCGACTTCTTTCTGCGGATGCACGCGGCCGGGATCGACGGCTGGTACGCGCCGCGGGCCGTCGTGCATCATGTCATCCCGCCGGAACGACTGTCCGACGACTGGTTTTTGAAGATGGCCCGCCTGACGGCCGAGGGCATCGCGGCCAATGAACGTGCGGCGTGGGGCCACCGCCTGTACCCGCTGGTATGGGCGGCGCGGGTGGCGCAGATGCTGTCGCTGCACGTTCCGCGGCAGTGGTGGGCCCGGCTGCGCGGCGACGCGGAAGCCGAACTGGGCGCCCGTTGCCGGCTCGGCATGGCCCGCGATTATCTCCGCGACGGCTGGGAACTGCTGCGTTCCCACCACTCCGCCAGTGCACGCGTGCGGAATGTGCGGGCCGTGAATGCATGATTCCGGCTGGCAACACGCATTCTCCGGCTGGCGACGCCGCTCCTGAGCGCACCTGCCGCGGCAGGTTGTAGGGTTGAGCTACATGCTCACGATTACCACGATTCCCGCCCGTCAACTCTCGCCGGCTCATCTGGCCGCCTGGGCGGAGATCGTCGAGTCGCACCCCGAGTTCGACAGCCCGTATTTCCGTCCGGAGTTTACCCAGGCCGTCGCCGCGGTGCGGAGCGACGTTGAGATCGGGGTGCTGGAGGAGTGCGGCGAACCCGTGGGCTTCTTTCCCTTCCAGCGCAGCCGCTGGGGATGTGGACGGCCGGTGGGCGGGCCGCTGTCCGACTTTCACGCCGCGATCGTTCGCCCGGGCGTGGAGTGGACGCTCGACGCATTGCTCGCCGCCTGCCGGTTGAAGTCGTGGCGCTTCCACCACCTGCTGGCGTCACAGCCGCAGTTTGCGCCCTGGCACACGGGCAGCGAGGGCTCGCCGTACCTCGATCTTCAGGGAGGCTTTGCCGCCTACCAGCAACGGCTGAGGGAGCGCGGCAGCGGCGTCTTCAAAGATGTGGCACGCAAGCGCCGAAAACTGGAACGCGAGGTGGGCCCCGTTCGGTTCGAGTTCCACACCAGCGATCCGCACGTCCTGCGCACGCTGCTGGACTGGAAGTCGCAGCAGTACCGCCGGACAGGGCTGACGGACGTGTTCCGCTTCGACTGGACGCTGCGGCTGCTGGAAAACCTGCTGGAATACCGCGGCGAGGAATTCGCGGGGGTGATCTCGGCACTCTACGCCGGCGACCATCTCGTCGCGGCCCACATGGGGCTGCGCAGCGGACGCATCCTGCACTACTGGTTTCCCACGTACAACATCGAGTTCGGCCGCTGCTCGCCGGGACTGGTGATGATGGGCGAATTTGCCCGCACCGCGGAGCACGAAGGCATTGCCCGGATCGACCTGGGCAAGGGATCGGAGGACTTCAAACTGAACTTCATGACCGGCCGCACCATGGTCGCCGAGGGTCTCATCGAGCGGCGGCCGCTGAGCCGCGCCGTGCGGGCGAGCTGCATCCGCCTGCGGGAGTGGCTCCGCTCCAGTCCGCTGGCCGGTCCCGTCGAACTGCCGCTGCGCTGGACCCGTCCGCTGCGCGTCTGGCTGCGATTCCGCTAACGAGATTCCTATCGAGCCGAAAGCGTCAGCGCCCGGAGCCGAGCCACCCAATGATTGACCTTCTGTTGACAATTCTCGCCGCGCTTGTGCTCGTGCCGATCGCCGTCTTCTGCGTCGAGTGTCTCGCCGCCGTGCTTCCGTGGCGCTCACGAAGAATCGTGCAGTCGGACCTTCGCCTGCGGACCGTGGTGTTGATTCCGGCCCACAACGAAGAGCGGGTGATCGGCCAGACGTTGAAAACGCTGCTGCCGACGCTCGCCTCCGACGACCGCGTGCTCGTCGTGGCCGACAACTGCACCGACGACACGGCACACGTCGCCCGCAGCCACGGGGTCGAAGTCATCGAGCGAGCGGATCCCGCGTGCCGCGGCAAAGGTTACGCACTCGAATACGGCGTGCGACACCTGTCGCACAATCCGCCGGACGTGGTGTTCGTTCTCGACGCGGATTGCCGCGTGGCGCCCGCGACGGTCGACGTGCTGTCGCGACAGTCGGCGGCGAGCGGCCGACCGGTTCAGGCGCTGAACCTGTGCGAAGCCGACACGGCCGCCGGCTCACTGGGTACGGTCTCCGAGCTTGGCTTCCGGTTCAGCAATCTCGTGCGCGCCGTCGGCCGTTCCCGGCTGGGGGTGCCGTGTCACCTGTCAGGAACGGGCATGGCCTTCCCCTGGGGTGTGCTGGCCGACGCCCGCCTGGGCACCCGCGCGCTGGCGGAAGACCTGCAACTCGGGATCGACCTGGCCATCGCCGGGCACCCGCCGCTGTTCTGCCCGCAGGTGCATGTCTCGAGCCTCCTGCCGAGCGACCGCGATGGGTTCATCAGCCAGCGGACCCGTTGGGAGCACGGCAGCCTTTCGGTCGCCTTCAGGCAGGTTCCGAGGCTGCTGTGGGCGGCGACGGCCCGATGCCGGGGCGGGCTGGGACTTCTGGCACTCGACGTCGCGGTGCCTCCACTGGCACTGCTGGTGACGATCTGGATGTTCGCTTTCTCCGTCGCCGGGCTGGCCGCTGTGTGCGGTGGATCGGCCCTGCCGGTCAGCCTGCTGGGCGGCGGCGGCGTGGCGCTTATGTTCGCGGTGTTCGCCGGCTGGTTCACCTATTGCCGCCGCGTCATCCCGCTGCGTGCGGTCCTATCCGTGCCGGCGTACGTGCTGCGGAAGCTCCCGATCTACGCCCGGTTTTTCCTTGCGGACGGCCAGCAGCACTGGGTGCGCACCACACGGCGGGCCTGATCGATCCGGCCACCGTCGCGAAGCGTACGGTCCCTCAAACAATTCACACCGATACGAGAACGATGACGACAGCGACCATCACTCCGCCAAGCCGCGAAACGACCTCCAACAGCCTTTCGCCGTTCTACGCCGAGCTGGAGCCGCTGTGCCTCGGCAGGCTCCGCGAGGCGCTCGATGCACGCAGCGGCCTGTTTCGCCGCCAGCTTCGAGATGGCCGCTGGGACGAGACGTGGGGCACGGAGGATCTCACGAGCACGGCCATTTGCCTCATCGGCACGCATCGCGCCGGCGTCGAGCCGCAGGAAATCGGTCTGGATTCGGAGCGCACGCTCGACGCCCTCTTGGAACACATGGCACAGCGGCGTTACGGGGGGGGACTGGGACTCGTCGTCTGGGCCGCTGCCGTTTATGACGGACCGCCGCTGGAGCGGATCCTCGATCGTCTGGGGTTTTCGCTGAACGATCCCGCCGAATTCGTCGCACCGCTGACGACGATGGAGACGGCGTGGCTGGCTTCGGGCCTGTTGCACGAGTCGCTGCGCACGGGCGAGCGGGCTGTGGAGGACGCGGCCGCAATCGTGGTCGACCATTTGCGCGAGCGGTTTGAGTCTGCGTCCGGACTGATGTGGCATGCGACGGCCGCCGCGCCGCTCCGGCACCGTCTCCGGCGGCACATCGCCAACTTTGCAGACCAGATCTACAGCGTGCAGGCTCTGGCCTTCGCGGCATTGCAACTGGGCAAGAACTGGGCGCTGGAGATGGCGGACCGGATCGCCACGCGGCTCGTGCGGCTGCAGGGCGCCTTCGGCCAATGGTGGTGGCACTACGACGCGTGCAGCGGTCGCGTCCGGCAGGCGTATCCGGTGTTTTCGGTTCACCAGCACGGCATGGCACCGATGGTGCTGGCGGCGTTGACCAGAGCCGGCGGCACCGACTTTTCCGAAGCCGTCGAGGCCGGACGCCGCTGGCTCCGCGAGAACGCCTTGCAGGTGAGTCTGGTGGACCATTCCGCGGGGACCATCTGGCGCAACGTGGAAGCCGACGAGACGCCGCTCTGGCGCTGCTGGCGAAAGGCTCGCCTGCTGCTGGGTCCTGCTCCCCATCCGACCGACCCCGCGACGCTGAAGATCAATCGCGAAACCCGTCCCTACGAGTGGGCCTGGTGCCTGCACGCCGCCGCCATCGACGCCGGCCGCGAGTCGGCGGCGCATATTGTGTGAAGGGTTGTACCCGATTGTTTAGCCGCGGCCCAACGGGCCGCGCGGCCCGCTGGGCCGCGGCTAAACCGGGCGAGCCGCGGCTAAGCATCCGACATACACCGGGTGGTTTGGAAAACCCCCCACCGGCCGCGCGAGTTGGCGAAAACCACCATCACGGCGGTTGAGCGCATGGTGCCGTCCTCGAAACCCACATTAAGCCGC
>JAHWKJ010000151.1 GCA_019347905.1 Planctomycetota bacterium | reverse complement strand
CGATCTCGAAGACACCATTCCCCAGCGTCACGTCCGTCCGCAAGCCCGCGGGCAAGGCGGACGACGGCTGCGGACTGCTCCTCGACCTGGAGGCGTAGCGGCCGGCGCGCCCGCCGTGTCAGCGAAGCGTCATCTCCATGCCGTCGCGGGCCAGTTCGGCTGCGACACCGCGCTTGCGGGCGAACTCCGCGATGCGGTGCTCGGCCGCGTCGTGGTCGCGGACGATTTCCGAGCCGCAGTGCGTGATCACAGCGCGGGCGACGCCTTCCTTCTGGCACCACGTCAATTGGGTGCGGACCGGCGCGTGTCCCAGCAGCCGCCCGCCACTGCGGCGGACGAACGACTGCTCGATCGTCGCGCCGTCGCCGATGTAGACGTCGATGCCGGCCAGCGCCTCCGAGCGGTCGTTGATGTAGACGACGTCCGGAGCATAGACGACGCTCGCGTTCCCCGCCGCGATGCGATAGGCCACCGCCGGACAGCGGATCGAGTGCTCCACGGGGAACGCCTCAAACGTGATGCCGCGGATTTCCAGCGGGATGCGCGGCTCGATCACGCGCCGCTCTTCGAGGGGGTATGCCTCAATCAGCCTCCACGTCTCGGCGGTGGCATAGACGGGGCAGGGCGCGCCGTTCTTCAGGCCCCACGCGTGGTCCGGATGCGCGTGCGTGAGCACAATCGCCTGGGGCGAGCCGGCGGCGACGTCGTCACTCCAGTCTTCGCCGCAGTCGATCCGCACGCGGCCGCCGCGATAGGCCACCAGCAGCGACGTATGCCGTCCGTGCAGCGGTGTGCGCTCTTCAATCTCGCCGCGCGTGCCGAGAAACGTGAGCTTCATGCCGGCCGCTCATTCCCGCCCGCCGCCGCGAACTTCCCGCAGGAGGGCGACATACCGGCCGGCGAGATTGCGGATGTGATCCATGTCGCCGTCGCGCACGGCCTGCTGCTCCACGAGGGCGCTGCCGAGGCCCAGGGCACAGGCGCCGGCCGCCCAGAAAGCGCGCAAGGTGTCGAGGTTGACGCCGCCGGTGGGCATCAGCCGTACCTGCGGCAGCGGCGCGGCGACCGCCTTCAGATAAGCAGGGCCGCCGACGTCGGCGGGAAAGACCTTAACGATGTCGGCGCCGGCTTCCCAGGCCGTCAGAATCTCGGTGGGCGTGAACGCCCCGGGCATCACCAGCTTGCCGTAGCGTTTGCAGAGGCGGATCACGTCCTCGCGCACGACGGGCGAGACGATGAACTCCGCCCCGGCCAGCATTGCCGCCCGCGCCGTCTCGGCGTCGAGCACCGAGCCGGCGCCGAGCAGCACGTTCTCCCCCAACTCGCGCCGCACGGCGGCAATGATTTCGAGCGCGTTCGGCACCGTCAGCGTGACTTCGATGACATCGATCCCGCCCTCGTACAGCGCGCGAGCCACGGACACGAGCTGCTCACTCGACGCGGCCCGGATGATCGCCACCAGGCCGCTGTCGAGTACGTGTTGGAGCGGGTTTGATTGTCGCATCGCAGACAAGCTGAGGATCCTCTGGAAGGGGTCAGACCCCTTTGCGGCTGAGACGCTCCCCGTTTTTCTACATCGCTCGTCCGCAAAGGGGTCTGACCCCGTCGCGCGGTGAGCCTCCGACGCCAATCTACCGGGTGCACAGGGGGAATCAAGCCGCGCGGTTGGGACGGCGCTCACGGCCACGTTCGTCCATCACGCACACGTGTGGTATTCTGGGACCGCCGGCTTGTCCCGTTCGTAGTGACCCGCTTCAGCGGGTCGATCCCATCACCGACAGCCAATCGGAACCGCCTGAAGGCGGTCACTACCAGCCCATGAACGACACCGCCACCGCTGATGTCGCGATGCTCGAAGAAGAATCGAGCCGCTTCCGCACCGAGTACGCCCGCGTCCGCGACGAGGTGGCGAAGGTCATCGTCGGCCAGAACGAAGTCGTCGAGGCCGTGCTGACCGCGATCTTCGGCGGCGGCAACGTGCTGCTGGAGGGCGTGCCGGGGCTGGGCAAGACCGAACTGGTGAAGGCCCTGTCGCGCGTGCTCGACCTGGAGTTCCGCCGCATCCAGTTTACGCCGGACCTGATGCCGGCCGACATCATCGGCACGACGGTGATGAACGCCGACGAGCAGGGCCGCTACCGCTTCGAGTTCCGCCGCGGCCCCATCTTCACCCAGTTACTATTGGCGGACGAGATCAACCGGGCCTCGCCCAAGACGCAGTCGGCCCTGCTGGAGACGATGCAGGAAGGCTCGGTGACGACCGGCGGCACGATGTACCAGCTCGTGCAGCCGTTCTTCGTGCTGGCCACGCAGAATCCCATCGAGCAGGAAGGCACCTACCCGCTGCCCGAGGCGCAGCTCGACCGGTTTCTATTCAAGGTCGAAGTGCCGTATCTCGACCGTACCGAGCTGAACGAAGTCGTCAGCCGCACCATCCTCAAGCGGCCCTTTGACGTGGCCAAATTGCTCGACGGCGAGCGAATCCTGGAACTGCGGCGGATCCTGGACAAGGTGGTCGTGGCCGATCCGATCCGCGACTACGCAGTGCGGCTGGTGCTGTCGACGCACTCGCAGAGCGAGTTCGCGCCCGAGGCGGTGAAGCAGTTCGTCCGCTGGGGCGCCAGTCCGCGGGCGGCCCAGGCGCTGATCCGCGCCGCCCGCGTCCGCGCGCTGGCCCAGGGCCGGGCGCACACCTCGTACGAAGACATCCGCCGCTTCGCCGCCGAGGTGTTGCAGCACCGCGTGCTTTTAAACTACGACGGCCAGGCCGAGAACATCGCCGTGCGGGATCTCGTGCGGACCTGCATCGAGGGCCTGTCGCTGGAGGCATGACGGAAAATGCGCGTCGCTGCGGCCCGGTCCACTTTGCCTTGTCACGGGGAGCCGGCGTCGGAGCCGGCGGCATCGTTCGGCAGCAGTTCGACTACGACGGTCCAAGTCTGGGTTGTCGGGAACTGGAACGTCTGCTCCGAAATGGTGAGCGTCGAGTTCCCCGTCAGCACGAGCTTCGATTCGAGCGTGCGCAGCGTTCCCGTCTCCACGTCGACGGTCGCCCGTCCCGACGATTCGCTGGTCGTCACGGTAGCCGCCGCCTTGATGCCGCCCGCTTCGATTTCGCTGTCGATCGACAGGTCGTAAGCAATGCTGACGCTAGCGACCTTGCGGCCCGATTGCTCCTTCACCCCGGAGAACGTGAACAGCTTGCGGCCGGAGATGCGGCCCACGCCCGGCAAGTCGAAGTCGTAGGGTACGCTCCACGTTTCCCCGGCTTTGACCGCGGATACGGGGAAGACGACGAACTGCTCCTGGAAGAGCAGGCGGGCCCCCTTGTCGGTGCCGCCGAAGCTGTACTGTTTGGCGAAGATGTCGTCCTTCGCAAACTCGCCGACCAGGTCTTCGTAGCCTTTGACGGCATTCACTTCGGCCCGGGTCGTCATGGCGACCGTGAGAAACGCTCCGGTCAGACTTTCGTGAATCGGCCCCAGAGCCGCGCCAACCTGCGTTCCGCGGTCGTGGCGGCGCTTCGCCGAATCGTACGCATACTTGCCCAAAGGACCCACGCGGGCTTTGGCTGCGAGTTGGCGGTTCTCGATCTGCCAGTGCAGCGCGCCGTCGGCGGCATCTTGTTGTTTTGCGCCCTTTTGCAGAGTCCAGACGGCAACCTGCGTGGTGTCGTACTCGGCGTCAAAGTTCGTGCCACCGATGGTCTGCTCCTGGACGTGCCGCGTTCTCGTGCGGTAGACGAGCGGCGTCTCCGAGCGCTCGATACGAAGATGAGCGCGGTCTTCGGCCGGCACGCCGGCTGGCAAGAGCAGCGGCGTCAGCAATGCAACACACAGGGCTCGAAGCGGTGACGGCATGGTGAACTCCGGATTCGAGGGGCAACTGAGCAATCCATCAGGTCAAGATCGAAGCGGCGGACCAGCCATCCCGTGGCGTTTGAGATACTCCGCATCGTCAGTTGGAGAGCGTCGCGTAATCGCTGCGGTCCCAGCCGGTGGCGGCGATTTCCTGCTCCGCGATCGCGCGCACGTCCACCCGCGCTTGCAGCCGGTACAACATCGAACGCGAGCCGAAATCCCAGCGACTGATGAACGCGTCCAGCGGCCGGCCGCGCGTATAGCGCTTGCGCAGCATCTCGATGAACAGGTCGAACGCGCGGCGGAACTCCTGCTCGTCGCCGAAGTCGAATTCGCCCGCCGCCGTGCGGGGTTTCCAGCAGGCTTCGGCGTAACGGTCGCACAGCGACAGGCGGTCGTCTTCCGGCGCATCGGATGGCAGGTCGAGCCATTCTTTGAGAAAGGCCAGCCGCTCATCGCGGCGGCCCGTCGTGAGCGGCCGGTCACTCTTGCCCATCAGCTCCCAGTCTTCATCCTCAAGCTCGAGCACGCAGCCGAAGTCGATCAACCCCAGCCGGCCGTCATCCATGAAGATGAAGTTGCCCGGATGGAAGTCGGGATGATGCAGCCGCGCGGCGTAGAACAAGCGGTACCAGGACCGCACCAGCTTCGCCGCGAAACGGTTGCGCTTGTCCTGCGTGGGGCCGGCGGCCAGGTAGTCGTGCACGTGCCGGCCGGCGAGGTACTCCATCGTCAGGACGCGATGGGTGGAATACTCCTGAAACACGCGCGGCACGACGATCCCGTCGTCTTCGCGGAACAGCGACCGCACCCGTTCCTGTAAGCGGGCCTCGTTACGGTAGTCAGTTTCCAACTCCAGCGTGCGGTGGATGTACTCGATTCTGGCCTTCACGCTGTCCCAGTCGCGCGACAGCCGGAGCGGCCACAGGAGCGTCACCAGGCCGCGCACATCGGCCCGGATCGTGCGGGCGATGCCGGGGTACTGCACCTTTACGGCCACCAGTTCGCCGGTCTTCAGCCGCGCCCGGTGCACCTGCCCCAGCGACGCGGCCGCGAAAGCCTCCGTCTCGAACGACGCGAAGACGTCTTCGGGATCGCCGCCCAGTTCGTTATGCAGAAACTCGCGGACGAGCGCAAAGTGCATGGGCGGGGCCAGGAAGTGCAGCCGCTCCAGGGTCGCGACGAACTCTTCCGGCAGGAAGTCTGGAAAGTTCGCCAGCGTTTGCCCGACTTTCATGATGGCGCCGCGCAGGTAGCCCATCGTCTCCAGCAGCCGAAACGCGGCGTTCAATCGCGTTGCCGCCAGATCGCGCTGTTTGCGTTCGGCCCCCTGGAACCAGCCGCGCAGCCAGTGCATCGTGTAGGCGAGGCCGATTTGCGCGTGCAGTCCGCCGAGCCGCCAGAAGCGGCGCCAGGTTCCGGTCGGCACGGGCCGCAGCGACAGCCTTGCAAACAGCTCGCGCAGCCGGGTTTCGCCGGCGAGGCCGGGTTCGTCGGCGTCGGTTGGGACCGCGTGGAGCAGGTCAGCGACGTTGGCCATGGGAGGATTTCCGGGGCAGTAGGCGGTAGGCAGTAGGCAGTAGGCAGTAGGCAGCAGCCGGTAGGCGGACAGCAGGCCGAGTCAGTTGTGACTGCGTTGGGATTCAGGGCGTGCGGTTTCGCGGAGCCAGGCGGCGAACATGGCGAGGGACTGGTCGAGCAGCGCGAGTGTGTCTTCCTGCTTTGGCGAACGGTCGGCAGTCCAGAATCCGAGCACACCGACGTAGAGCGTCCAATAAAGCTGCAGCGTCAACGGCGACTCGGGTTCGATCCCGTGCTCCGCGAGCAGCCGCCGCACGCGCTCCATCTGCTCACCGCGGATCGCCGCAGCCTCGTTATCGGCGACGCCTGCAGGATGCGGCGTCGATTGCAGAACAGGACGCAGGAACCGGCGAAAGGGCTTCAGCCGCCGCAGCCCTGCAGCAACCTGTGCAAACAGGTCTTCCTCGAGCGAACACCGTCGCCGGCGACGCTCAAAGTCCTCCTGGGCCGCGTCGAGCGCTTCGCCGACCAGTGCCGCGGCGATAGCTTCCTTCGTCGGGAAGTAATTGAACAGCGTGCCGGCTGCGATGCGGGCTTCGCGGGCGATGTGCCGCGTAGTGGCGTGTTCGAAGCCCTCGCGGACAAACAGCACCCTGGCGGAGTCGAGAATCCGCTTCCGCGTCGATGCTTTCGCCTGCTGCGAAACCCGCACGGGCGCTCCCCCTAATATGAGCACGCTCACATAATATCCAGTCGCGAGGCCGGCTGTCAACAGAAAATGAGCGCGCTCATTTTAGATTCCGCCGAAGGTCGGCATCTCCGGCTCGAGGCCTGCGTTTGTTGGCTCTCTGACTTGCGGCTATCATTCGTCAGGCCGTTGCGCAGCGATCGAAGTCGAACGAGTCGAAAGCCGATGAAGATTCACGAATATCAGGGCAAAGCGCTGTTCGCCAAAGCCGGTGTACCGGTGCCGCGGGGGATCGTCGCGAAGACTCCCGCCGACGCCGCCCGGGCCTTTGAGGAGTTGGGCGGGAAGCTCGCCGTGGTGAAGAGTCAGATCCATGCAGGCGGCCGAGGCAAGGGCCGCTTCAAGGAGCACCCCGACCAGCCGGGCGTCGTGCTGGTGCGTTCGGCCGATGAAGCCCGCCAGCATGCCGAGCGGATGTTGGGCAGCACGCTGGTCACGATCCAGACGGGCGACGAAGGCAAGCGGGTCGATGTGCTGTACGTGGAAGAAGGCCTCGACATCGCCCGCGAGCTGTATCTGGGCGTGGTGGTCGACCGTGGCGCCGGCGGGCCTGTGCTGATGGTTTCTTCCGAAGGAGGCATGGAGATCGAAGAGGTCGCGAAGCACACGCCGGAGAAGATCTTCCGCGAGCCGGTCGACGCCGCCTGGGGCTTGCATCCCTTCCAGGCTCGCCGGCTCGCATATCGGCTGGGTCTCGACGCCGAGGCCGTAAAGAGCGCGGAGAAGTTCCTGCCGCAGGTCTGCCGGTTCTTTGTCGATAACGACTGCAGCCTGACGGAGATCAACCCGCTGGTTGTCACTGGTGATGGGAAGCTGTTGGCGCTCGACGCCAAGATTTCATTCGATGACAACGCGCTCTACCGGCATCCGGAGTTCAAGGAGCTGCGCGATCTTTCCGAGGAGAACGAGTCCGAAGTGCGGGCGGCGGCGGCGGGCCTCAGCTACGTCAAGCTGGAGGGCAACATCGGCTGCCTGGTGAACGGGGCAGGCCTGGCCATGAGCACGATGGACATCATCAAGCTGCACGGCGGCGAGCCGGCAAACTTCCTCGACGTGGGCGGCGGCGCGAACGTCGACCAGGTGACGGAAGCCTTCCGCATCATCCTCGACGACAAAAACGTGCGGGCCGTGCTGGTGAACATCTTCGGCGGCATCATGAAGTGCGATACCATCGTCGAGGCCCTGCTGGACGCCTACGAGAAGGTCGGCTTCAACATCCCCTTGGTCGTGCGGCTGGAAGGCACCAACGTCGAGAAGGCCCGCAAACTGCTGGGCGAAAGCGGCCGCGATATTATCACAGCCACCGATCTGACCGACGCGGCGAAGAAGGTCGTGGCGACGCTCTGAAGGTTCGCGTTCGTTGTGAGCATCGCCGCTCGGCTATACTAAACCGAGGACCAAACGTCTCGGTCCTCGTTTGAGTTTCCGTCCGGCACAGTGCCAATGCCCTCTTCCTTTCCCGGTATGAATCCCTATCTGGAGCAGCCCAGTTGCTGGTCGATGCTGCATCACCAGCTCTGCGGCCTGGTCGTTGAGGTTCTGGTGCCTCAGCTTCGCCCCAGGTACCTGGTGAAGCTCCATCATCGGCTCTACATCCACGAAAAGTCGGCCGAAGAGCGGCGTTTCTTCGGTAGCAGTGACACGGGTGTGGCGCAGCCCTCCTCCGGGCAGTCTGCGGCGACTGCGACGGCAACTCACATCGCGGCACCGGCATACGGGCAGATCCCCCCCGCAGTGGAGATTGAACGCCAGGCTTTCCTGGAGATCGAAGACCGCGAGCGCGACACCGTGGTGACTGCGATCGAAATCCTGAGTCCGGCAAACAAGTACGCGGGCCCCGACCGCGAGCAGTATCTGGCGAAACGCAAGACCGTCCTGCACAGCCTGGTGCATCTCGTCGAGATCGATCTGCTGCGAGGTGGGCCGCGCATGCCGGTCGAGGAGTTGCCTGGCTGCGACTATTGTGTAATCGTGAGCCGCTCCTACGAACTTCCGAAAGTCGGAATCTGGCCATGGCGCCTTCGCGACCCGATTCCGGTGCTCCCGGTCCCGGTGAACGAGGGCGACGACGACGCGCGGCTGGACCTCAAGCCACTGATCGAGCGCGTGTACGACGCATTCGGGTTCGCCGACTACATCTATCGAACCGGGCCGGAGCCCCGGTTATCGCCAGAAGACGCGGACTGGGCGTCGGAGTGCCAGAAGGCGCTTCGGGTGTGATTGTCCGCGCACGGAATGGTCGGCATGTATCCGAACAGACGCGAACAACTTGAACGACTCGGCGAATCGATCGCGTTGACCGAGGCAACGTCCCAGGAGATTCAACTGGAGCTGTTGCGGCGGACGTCGTTCAACATGCTCAGCGGCGAGCGCGTTGCGCGCGACTTGATGGCGCATCGCGACCTGTGGCAGTCGGTAATCCTGGACCGGATGCCGATCTGGAGCGTCAATTATGCCGAGCTTTCCCTCGGCTGGCTTGTGAAACTTCGGGATCTGGCGCTCAACATCTGGAACGCCGACACTCTCATTTTGCTTACGGACAGCGAACAAAAACTGCACCGGCTGAAAGAGATTGCCGACGGGTGGAACGGCGAAGTCCATCTGTACGACGAGTCGAAGCGAGCGGAGCTTGACCGCTGCCTCGGTACCGGAAGAGATTCATCCGTTCTGTTGACCGTCTGGTGGGACTGAGCATTCGCAGGCTGCGCAGCATCCCCTGTCAGTCCAGCGCCTGCAATGCTCCCTTATTCCAATTCGAAAGCCTGATGAAACAGCATGAGCATCCTCGTCAGCTCCCGCACCCGCGTCATCTGCCAGGGCATCACCGGCCGCGCCGGGCTGTTTCATTCGCAGCAGTGCCGCAAGTACGCTGCGGAAGAGTGTGGCCGCAAGGAACCCGTCATCGTCGGCGGCGTCACGCCCGGGAAGGGCGGAACTGAAGTCGATGGCGTTCCGGTGTTCGACAGCGTCGAGGACGCCGTCCGGGAGACGGGAGCCAACGCGACGATGATCTTCGTGCCGCCGCCGTTTGCGGCCGATGCGATCATCGCGGCGGCGTTCGAGGGCATCGAATTGATTGTGGCCGTCACCGAGGGCATTCCAGTGATGGACATGGTCAAGGTCGCCGACTGCCTGAAAGAGACCGGCAGCCGCCTCGTGGGGCCGAACTGCCCCGGCGTCATCAGCCCGGGCGTGGCGAAAATCGGCATCATGCCGGGCTACATTCATAAAGCGGGCACGGTGGGCGTCGTCAGCCGCAGCGGCACGCTCACCTACGAAGCGGTGTGGCAACTGGGGAACGTGGGTCTGGGACAGTCGACGGCTGTCGGGATCGGCGGCGACCCGATCATCGGCACGACCTTCATCGACCTCCTGGAACTCTTCCAGAACGACCCCGGCACCGAAGCGATCCTGATGATCGGTGAAATCGGCGGGAATGCGGAGGAGCAGGCGGCCGAATACATCAAACAGCACGTGACTAAGCCGGTCGCCGCGTTCATCGCCGGCCGCACCGCACCGCCCGGCAAGCGGATGGGCCACGCGGGGGCGATCATCTCCGGCGGCAGCGGCACCGCGAGTGAAAAGATCGCGGCCCTGGAAGCCGCCGGCGTCGTCGTCGCCGAAAGCCCCGCCGACATGGGCACGGCGCTCAAGCGGGCGATGGAGCGAAAGTGAGCGGTGCGGTCTGGCGAGAGGCGGGCATTTGTGCCGTGGATTGTCAGCACGTCATCTTCAGCGGACACGCCGTCCGCCGCATGTTTCAGCGGCGAATCTCACGTGATTCCGTGCTGCAAGTGATTCAGAACGGCGAAGTCATCGCGGATTACGCTGACGATGAGCCGTTTCCGAGCCAATTGCTGCTGGAGTGGGTGAACGGCAGAGCGATCCACGTCGTTCTCGCGTATGATGTCAGCACAGGAACCTGTTACGTCATCACGGCGTATGATCCGGATCCGACTCTCTGGGATGACAGCTTCAGGAGCAGGCGAATACCATGAACTGCAGCCTTTGCAAGAAAGGTGCGATTGCGCCGGGCCACACGACGGTCACGCTTGAACGCGGCGAGACGACCGTTGTCATTCGGAACGTGCCGGCCGACGTCTGCGCGAACTGCGGCGAATACTACCTGAGCCAGCAGGTCACTCAGGAAGTCCTGGAGATGGCGGAGGACGCCGTGCGTAAGGGCGTGGACGTGCAGATTCTGCGCTACGCCGCATAATCGCAAGCCCGTCTCACACCGCCGGCTCGTACAGCACTTCCGGCTCGCGGTGTCCCGGACGGTAGAGCACCAGGCCGCCGCGCTTGTCGTTGATGCGGACGACGCAGTCCGGCTCGCCCGCGGCGTGCCGCTCCAGAATGGCTTCCAGCGCCTGCACGGTCGCGACGGTCTGGCGGTCGGCGGCGAGATCGTTGTAGGCGAGCGTGCGCATCGCGTCGAGCCGCGTCGAGCGGGCGGACTCGTCGCCGCCGTGCTCGACGAAGGCGACCTCGCGGACGAAACGCTCCAGCACTTCGATCCCGTAGCCGCGCTGGCTGCGCTCGCCCCACGGCTCCAGGAACGTGCCGTTGTAGTGGTTGTTCATCGAGATCTTCATCTCGATGGGCGTTCGGCCTTCGACGGTGCACTCGATGCCGCGCTTGCGGCTGTGGCCGTTCCACAGTCCGTTGTCGAAGCGGAACTGGACTTCCTGCTCGACGTAGCCGGGGAAATTGTCGGGGGTGACCCACGACGTGTGGATATCGAAGGCGGCGTCGCGGCCGTCGTCGTACTCGTAGATCATGCGGAGCTGCGTCGAGTCCCACGTGGGTCCGTTCGCCGGGCCAACGAGTCCCCGCTGCCCCGTGGCGGTGATGGTCTTCAGACGCCCGCCGAAGGTGAAGTCGATCAGCTTGATGTAGTGCACGGCCACATAGGTGCCAGGATTGCGACCCTGAATCCACTCGGCAAACTGAGCACCCGAGATCGACTTTGGCTCCAGCAGCGAGCAGTACCCGTTGTTCACGTGCCGCAATTCACCGTCCGTGACCAACGTGCGCAGCTTCTTGTGGTCGGGATCCAACAGCTTGTGGTAGACGACTTTGGCCAGCACGTTGTTTTCGAGCGCGAGCTGGTGCAGCTCGTCCAGCTCCGCAAGCCGAAGCACCGAGGGCTTTTCGACGAGCACATGCTTGCCCGCGCGAAGCGCTGCCCGGGCCGCCTCGAAATGCCGGTCATCCGGCGTCGCCACACAAACGACGTCGGTTTCAGATTCGAGCAGCTTGGCGACGGCATCCAGGCCGTGAAAGCTTTTGAACTCTCCCAAATCCGGCGCACTTTCC
>JAHWKJ010000150.1 GCA_019347905.1 Planctomycetota bacterium | reverse complement strand
GAGGGCGGCCGCGGGCCGAAAAGCGGATCGGACAACCAAAAAAAAGCCTGCAGCGGCCAGCAAGGTCGTGCGGAAGAGGAAACCGGCACGCGAGAAGTCGACCGCCGACAAACGCCAGTCCGCCGCAGCAGAACTGGACCGTCTCGATCGCGAGATCCTGAAGCTCGTGAACCGGCGGGCGGAAGCCACGCGTGGCCTGTTCCAGAACCGGTCCGCATCGCAGACGCTGTTCGATCCGCGAGCCGATGACGATTTGTGGAACCGCATCGAGGAGCAGAACACCGGCCCGCTCCCGCCGCGAACCGTGCGTGCCATCTTTCGGGAAATCGTGAGCGCTTCGCGCCAGCAGGTCAAGCCGGTGCGCGTGGCCTACCTGGGACCGCAGTACAGCTTCACGCACCTCGCGGCCATCGAGCGATTTGGGGAGTCGGCCGACCTGATGCCCGTGAGCACAATTGCCGCGGTCTTTGAAGAAGTCAACCGCGGGCACGCGACCTACGGTCTGGTCCCCATCGAGAATAGCACCGACGGGCGCATCGTCGACACGCTCGACATGTTCACGCGCTTGCCGCTGCGGATTTGCGGTGAGGTGCAACTCAGCATCAATCACTGCCTGCTGGGCAAGGGGCCGCGCGGGCAGATCACCGAGATCTACAGCAAGCCGCAGGCACTCTCGCAATGCCGGGACTGGATTTCCCGCAACATGCCACAGGCCCGCACGTACGAAGTGACGAGCACCTCGGCCGCGGCGCAACTGGCCCGCGACAAGCCTGGCGCGGGCGCCGTGGCCAGCAAGAAGGCGGCCGTGCAGTACGACCTCGAAATCCTCGCCGAGAACATCCAGGACAACAAACAGAACATCACGCGGTTCGCGGTCATCGGCGAAGACGTGGCCAAGCCCACGGGTAAGGACCGCACGGCGGTGCTCTTGCAGATTCCGCACAAGCCGGGCACGCTCTCCGACGCCCTGGCGATCTTCAAGCGGAACAAGATCAACCTGACGTGGATCGAATCGTTTCCCTTGCGCGGTCCAGAGCTGGGTTACCTGTTCTTCCTCGACTTCGAGGGCCACGCGAAGGATCCGCGCGTGAAGAAGGCCGTCACCGAGCTCGAGAAGAAGGCCGTGCGGCTGGAGGTGCTGGGATCTTATCCGCGAAGCGAGCCGCGGGACTGAGCCGTGATCATCGTCCTCAAACCCACCGCCAGCCCCGAGCAGATCGAGCACATCTGCGATTCGCTCACGGCGCTCGGCCTGCGGCCGGAGATCAGCCGCGGGGTGAAGCGCACGCTGATCGGCGTCATCGGCGATGAAGACGTGATCCGCAATGCACCGTTGCGGGCGATGCCGGGCGTCGAAGATGTCGTGCCCATTCTCAAGCCGTACAAACTCGCCGGGCGGGAGCTGCAAGCCGAGGACTCGGTCATCGATGTCGGCTTCGGCGTAAAAGTCGGCGGCGGCTCGCTGGGGATGATTGCCGGACCGTGTGCCATCGAGGGCGAAGAGATCCTGTTCGACATCGCCCGCAGCGTGAAGGCGGCCGGGGCCAACATTCTCCGCGGCGGCGCGTTCAAGCCACGGTCCAGTCCGTACACCTTTCAGGGCTTGGGCGAAGAGGGCCTCAAGATCCTGCGGAAGGTGGGCGACGAATTGGAGATGCCGGTCGTCACCGAAGTGATGGACCCGCGCCAGGTCGAGTTGGTCGAGCGCTACACCGATATCATTCAGATCGGCGCCCGCAACATGCAGAACTTCAACCTGCTGAGCGAGGTGGGCCGCACCCGTCGCCCGGTTCTGCTCAAGCGCGGCATGAGCGCCACGATCAGCGACCTGCTCATGTCGGCCGAATACGTGATGGCGGCCGGCAACCGGCGGGTGATCCTCTGCGAGCGCGGCATCAAGAGCTTCGATCCCTCGACGCGGAACCTGCTCGACCTGGCGATGGTGCCCAACGTGAAGCAGGAGTGCCATCTGCCCGTGATCGTCGACCCCAGCCACGCGACCGGCCGACCGGAACTGATCCCCGCCATGTCGCTGGCGTCGATCGCCGCAGGCGCCGACGGCGTGCATATCGAAGTGCACAGCATTCCGGAGAAGGCCCTCAGCGACGGCCAGCAGGCGCTCCTGCCGGAGCAGTACGCGGAGGTGATGTCGCAAATGAAGCGTCTGGCCGCTCAGCTCGGTCGCACGGTGCCCGAAGCCCACGGACAAAGGGCATAGACCATGGCAGACATCGACGTCCAGCAATTGCTCGACGCCGCCGAGGACGGGATCAACTCGTATCTCAATGAGGCCCGCGCCGAGAGCCGCATCGACGAACAGCAGTTCGGCCAGGCGCGCGAAAACACATTCCCGAACCTGCGGCACTGGATGACCACCACCCGCTACCGGGAGATCTGCCCGTCGCTGCTGGAAGGGCTGCGGCGGACCATTGAGGCGGAGCGGTGGGAAGAGCTGGTGAACGCCTACCGCCAGTCCTGCCGGTTCGGCACCGGCGGCATCCGCGGGATGATGGCCTTCGATTACGAGTCGATCAAGCGGCTGAAGGAAGAAGGGCTGTCGGCGCCGATCCTGCGGGGGCCGAACACGATCAACGAAATCGTGCTTTTGAGGACCTCGGCCGGCGTGGCGAAGTTCGGACGCGCACAGCAGCCGGCGTTTTCGAAGGTGGTCATCGGCTACGACAGCCGCGTCCGCGGAGCGGATTTCGCCCGCATCGTCGCGCGGCTGTTCCTGGCGTACGGCTACACGGTGTACTTCTTCGACGAGCCGTGCCCGTACCCGGAAGTCACGTTTGCCATCCCATCGCCGCCGGTGAAGGCCGACGTGGGCATTCTGCTGTCGGCCAGCCACAACGACTACCGCTACAACGGCTACAAGCTCTCGTGCTCGAACGGCTCGCAGTTCGATCCCGAGCAGCGCGACGAGATGTACAAGCAGTACATCGCGGGCGTAGAGCCGGACGATATCCGACTCGTCGCGTTCAGCGAAGTCCCGGCCGAGCGGCTGGTGTTCCTGGGCGGCGACGGTCCGATCGAGGGCTTCGATTACGGCAGTGACCAGCCGCGGATCCTCAACATGCATAAGCTGCATGCGGATCATGCCCGCTCGTTTCTGATGATGCGGGATCTGGCGGAGTACGAGCGGCAGGCCGAGGACCCGCTGACGATCGGCTTCTGCGCTTATCACGGGGCCGGGCGCAAGGCGGTGCCACGGATGCTGCGCGAGGCGGGCTTTCGCGAAGACTGCCTGCGGATCGTCACCCGCAACGGCCTGAACGATCTGGACGGGCTGTTTCCGTCGTTCGAGAGCCGCGCGGGGATGGAACGCCAGCCCGATCCCGGCGACGAGCGGGCCGCGCGCACGGCGGTCGAAGCCTTTACCCTCGAGCATGGGCCGTTCGACCAGCTCGATGTGATGCTGGGTACGGATCCCGACGCGGACCGCTGCGGTGTGGTGGTGCCGGTGCCGGAATCTCAGCGCGAGCTGTTCGGCGGCCAGGAGTGGACGCTGTTGCCGGCCGACAGCGTGTGGGCGATCCTGTTGTGGTACCAGTTCGAGCAGGAGACGCGTGCCCACGGGCGGGTGCGAGATGCGGAAAGGAAATTCATCGTCCTCTCGCACACGACGAGCGAGGCGCTGATCCATCTCGCGAAGAAGTATGGGCTGGGTGCGATCAAGACGTGGGTGGGGTTTGCGTCGCTGGCGGCGGCGGTCCGCGACATCTGGGAGGGCAAACGGCTGCCGGAGCTTTCCGAAGGCCGAACCCCCCCCTTGCCCCCCCTTAGCAAGGGGGGGAGCCAAACGGATGCGCTGTGCCATCCGTTTGTGTGCGAGTCTTACGGCATGCACACCGGGCGGCGGTCGATCAACGTGGCGGCGGTGGAACAGAGCAACGGCTTTTCGCTGCTGGGCGGACCGCCGCCGGACAATCGTTCGCTGGGCTCGGGCGGCCACGTGCGGGACAAAGACGGCACTCTGGCGGCGCTCCTGGTGGCGGAAGTCGCCGCCTACGCCAAGCGCGAAGGGACGACGCTGTACGACCTCATCGATCGCCGCGTGCATCTCGATCCCGACGTGGGGCTGTTCGTCACGCATTACGAGCCGGATCCGCTGGACGGCGAGTATCCGGGCATCGAGGGCGACCGCAAGAAGAAGGCCATCCTGCACAAGGCGCTCAACCTGTACCGCTCGATCGCAGGCGGAACTCTGGAACTCGGCGGCAACCGCGTGACAGGCGGGGCGATGTACCGCACCGGCAAGTACGACGCCCTGTATCCGCCCACGCACGACTTCGTCTTCCCCGACGAGGGCCTGCGGTTCTATTTTGGAGACAAACGCAACCACGCGACCGTGCGGCCCTCCGGCACCGGCAACTCGCTGCGGTTCCACGTGCAACTGCACGGCCAGCCGACGGCGGAGAATCTGATCGACATGAAGCGCGACCTCGCCGGCCGGGCGAAGGGCATCGTCGACCACGTCCGCGAGCTGCTGGGCGCCCCGCGGTCGTAGCCGCGCCGTTTAGCCGTCGTTTAGCCGCGTCCCAACGGGACGCGCGCTCGTGGTGGCGCGTCCCGCTGGGACGCGGCTAAACTGGATGGAGGCATATGGCTGATCAAAAAATCGGCGTTTGGTTGATTGGGGCCTGGGGCGGCGTTTCCACGACCGTCGCGGTGGGACTGAATGCGCTCGCCCGTGGGCTGGCAGGCGAAACCGCACTCGTCACGGCGCTCCCCCAGTTGGCGAAGATCGAGCCGATCCCGTGGGACCGGTTCGTGCTCGGCGGACACGAGATCCGCGCGACAAGCTACGCCGACGAGGCGGGCAAGCTGCACCGCGAATCACGGGTCTTCGCGCCGGAGTTACTCGACGCGATCGGTCCCGCGCTGATGGAGTGCGACGCGCGCATTCGCCCCGGCACGCTGATCAACGTCGGCCGCACAATCGAGGCCCTCGCATCGCCTGAAGCGAAGAAGGCTTCGCGCGGCGAAACGGCCGTGGCGGCGATCGAGCGACTCTCGGGCGACCTGCAGGCCTTCCGCACGCAGAATGACCTGTCGAACGTGATCGTGGTCAACCTGGCTTCGACGGAGCCGCCGCCGGACGAAAAGGTCCGCGACGTCGACTGGCCGAACCTCTCGAAGCTGCTCAACTCCGACGGCCGCACCCCGGTGTCCGCAAGCACGCTGTACGCCATCGCGGCCATGCTGGCGGAATGCCCCTACATCAACTTCACGCCCTCGGCGGGGTCCAACCTGCCGGCGCTGGAGGAACTGGCCCTGCAGCAGGGCGTGCTGCACGCCGGCCGCGACGGCAAGACAGGCGAAACGCTGATGAAGGCCGTGCTGGCGCCCATGTTCGCCGCCCGCAACCTCCACGTCATGAGCTGGGTCGGTCACAACATCTTCGGCAACATGGACGGCAAGGTCCTCGACGATCCCGTCAACAAGGCCAGCAAAGTCCGCTCGAAGGACCAGTTGCTGACGGACATTCTGGGCTACAAGCCGCAGACGCTGGTGACGATCGAGTTCATCGAGTCGATGGGCGACTGGAAGACCGCCTGGGACCACATCCACTTCCAAGGCTTCCTCGGCACGCCGATGGCAATGCAGTTCACTTGGCAAGGCTGCGATTCACTGCTGGCCGCCCCGCTGGTGCTGGACCTCGTGCGGCTCACGGAGCGCGAGTGGCGCCGGGGCAAGAGCGGCGTGATGCGTCACCTCGCCTCGTTCTTCAAGAGCCCGATGGGCGCCGACATTCCGCCCGAGTTCGGCCGCCAGTACGAGCTGCTGCTCGCATGGGCCAACGAAGTGGCCGGTAAGACCCCCGGAGCGGCCGGCGGCTCAAGTGCAGCCGTCTGAATCCGCCCCCCTGCGTCCAAAGAGTTTGTAGTGGCCGGCTTCAGCCGGGCTCGCGGGCCTCGTTCCAGCCCAACGATTTTTCCCACAATTCTTCGGCCACAGCCCTTCGGAAATCGGCTTTACGAGCAGGACCAGCGGTGGAAGTGGTCCTCGCCGCCCGCATTTTTTGCGTGGCGTGTGGATTTGTGCGCTCCCGCCCCGCACAATAGGGCCGCCTGTCAGCCAGAAGCGGATCTCGACCAGGCATAGCCCGGCGCGGCCTCGCTACGCTCCGCCGCAACCAAAGGAACAGAAGGCAACAGAGATAACGAAGGCTCGGCACCGAGGTATTCAAAGTCTTCTGCTCCGTTTCCTTCGTTTGCTCCTGTTCAAATCCAACTTCGACGCTGGCTCATCCGTGCCATCCGCGCAATCCGTGGTGAAGTGCAGTTCGATCGAGGGGTATCGCCAATGCGCATCCGCTGCCCGCACTGCCAGAACCCGATCGAGATCGTCGAGGAAGCCGCCCTCACCGACATCTCCTGCCCCTCCTGCGGAAGCTGCTTCGACCTCGTCGGCCGCGAAACGGCCAGCATGCGCGAGGCCATCGCCTCCATTGGCCAGTTCACGCTCCAGAACGAGCTCGGCATGGGCGCCTTCGGCACCGTCTGGAGGGCGCACGACACGGAGCTCGACCGCACCGTCGCCATCAAGATCCCCGCGCCGGCCAGCTCGACCCGCAGGCGGCCGAGCAGTTCCTGCGCGAGGCCCGCGCCGCGGCCCAGCTCCGGCACCCCGGCATCGTCAGCGTGCACGAAGTCGGCCGCCACGACAATTTGCTGTACATCGTCAGCGACTTCATCGCCGGCATCTCGCTGGCCGACTGGCTCACCGCCCGCCGCTTCTCAGCCATGGAAGCGGCCGAACTCTGCGCCAAGATCGCCGACGCCCTGCACCACGCGCACGAAGCCGGCGTCGTCCACCGCGACCTCAAGCCCTCGAACATCATGCTGCAAGTCGAGGGCGGAGAGTCGAGGGTCGAGAGCCAGACCGGCGGAAGCAACGCGACGCCCCCTCCGTCCCTCAACCCTCAACCCTCAACTCTCAACCCAGTAATCCTCGACTTCGGCCTGGCCCGCCGCGAGGCCCGCGACATCACAATGACGGCCGACGGCCAGATCCTGGGCACGCCGACGTACATGTCCCCGGAGCAGGCCCGCGGCGAAGGCCACACCGCCGACCGCCGCAGCGACGTGTATTCGCTGGGCGTGATCCTGTTCGAGTTGCTGACCGGCGAACGCCCCTTCCGCGGCAACACCCGCATGCTCCTGCACCAGGTCCTCCTGGAAGACCCGCCCTCGCCACGAAAACTCGCCCCCGCGATTCCGAGGGATCTGGAAACGATCTGCCTGAAGTGCATGGAGAAGAACCCGGATCGGCGGTACCGGACCGCCGAGGAACTTGCCGACGAACTGCGACGGCACCTCCAGGGTCAAGTCATTCGTTCCCGCCCGTTAGGCCGTGTTGGCCGCCTCTGGCGGTGGTGCAAGCGCAGCCCGGCAATCGCCGCGCTGGCGGCGACAGTGCTGCTTCTGTTGGCAACTGTGGCCGTTGTTTCGACTGCCAGCTACGTGCGAACGGCGGAGGCGCTCGATGTAGCGCGGCAACAACAATCAAAGACAGAGGCGGCATTACAGGAGGCTGAGGCCGCGCGAGAATTGGCTGCCCAATCAGCACAGCGGGAGGAGAGGGCGGAGGCAGCCGCGGCTCATGCGCAGGCCATGGCTCCGAACGCAAAGCGAGAGGCGGAACAGGCGCGGCTGGCTGCACTGCGCGACCTTCACCAAATGCACACAACAGTCAGCTCCGGCTATGCGGCCCGTGCTTTGGCAGCTTACCGAGAAGGAGATTATGCAGCGGCCAAGAAATGGGCTCTGGCAGTGCAAGAAGGATCAGACGACTCGCGAATACTGAGTTTGAGCTGCTCCATTCTGGCGCTCACAACCCACCGACTGGGCGAGGCCGACGCGGCGCTCGAATCTCTGAATGAGGCACGCCGACTGAAGCACGATTCGTTGGGTGCCGAATTGCTACTCCGTGAGGCGGAGATGGTGATCCACGGGCGGGCAGCCCCGTCCGAAGAGCCCGTGGCGGCGCCGAAGCCGGCTGCGGCGCGTGACGAGGCACCGGCTCCGCCACCTCCGGAGAAGACGGCTCCGGCACCCGGCCGCGGGCACCCCATGGGGAGCCGGCGGCCGGGTCGAGAAGACCGACGGCTGAGTCGGTCGCAAGGCCGCGACCCCACGCTACGCAACCCAACCCAAGAGGGGAAGCAGAGGGAAACGCTAATCCACACTAATCGACACTAATCAGCAGCCGCAGCGCGTGGTGGTCTTATTAGTGGAGATCAGTGGTCATTAGTGTTCCTCTAAATCCCAGCAGTCCCGGGGAGTCGGCTCAGCCGAACATGCCGAACCACCGCCGTCTGCGGATGGTCACGCGGCAGCGGCGGCCGTCGATGTGCAGGTCGAGCTTCGCCCGGCGCAGTGCCCGCAGGCCCAGCAGCGGCAGGCGTGGGAAAGCGTCCTGATCGTCTGCCGTCACCACGATGCCATCATGCAGCGTCTCGAATAGGAAAGGCGCTGTGGCTGCAAATTCGTCCCGGCAACCGGGCCGGTTTGGCTGAAGCCAGAAGTTGGCCGCGAGAGAGATCGCTTCGCGGCCGTGCACCCGCACCCTGCGCAAGGGCGGCAATGTGCCGATATCCATTCCAGTCCAGGAAAGTAGCTGATCCCGACGGATGAGCAGATTGTGGTTGCAACCGGTGTCGAGAATGGCAGGAAGACGCGCGGATTGCGGAGGCAACTGCTGGATGCCTTTCGCTGCGACGCTTATCCAGACGACGATCTGGTCCGGCTTGACGCGAATTGCCTGGCCCCGGACGCGCACCTCCGAAGGCCGGTCGAAGAACGGCAGCTTCCGCAGGAGGACAGGCATGTTTGGAGTCCGCCCTCACACGTCAAGCGTGGCCTCGATTTCGTCGTCGGGATCGAGGGCCGTCGGATCGATTCCGCAGACGACAAACTCGTCGCGCGAGAGTCCGCGCGCAAGACACTGCTGATACAGCGGGGTTTCTCGCTTTGCGAGACCCAGCCGCTGGTCGCCGTGGTAGGCGACACACCAGCCGCGGTGCTTCTGGAGCAGTTCCGGCAGGTCGCGGCGGAAGGCGGCGATGGATTGGGTGATCATCGGCGGCGGGTCGGCTTCCAGCAGCGCGCGGAGGGCGGCGGCGCGGTCTTCGTCGCTTTGCGGGCGATGCGGCTGCGTTTCCGGGACGGTGCTCACGGTGGAATTCTTCGGAAAGGATGGTGGACGTGTGGCGCCGGCGATTATAGCACGAGGCCGTCACAAAGGGGGGCGGAACACTAATGGGCGCTAATCTCCACTAATGGCCGTGCCCGCTTGTTGGCAAAGAAGCCCTTACGGATCGAACACCGACCGCCGGCCGTCCACGCCCACTGGCCACGGCTCCGCTTTCAGCGGCAGCGCGCCGATATCCGGGGCACCGTCGTCCTCGTTGCGCAAGGGGTCAGGCCAGGCATCGGGCAACGCGACGCCCGCGTTCACGGCCGGGCTGCCTGACTGAAGCCGAAGATCCGCCGCCTGTGTGCGGTCGGCGGGCAGTTTGACGAACTTCGGATCGGCCACGATGTCTTGCGTGGTCCAGCCCGGCTCGTAGTGCTGCCGGCTCGATTCGAACAGCGGCGATGCGCGGAACTTGCCGAACGGGTGAGACTCGAGTTCCGGGCCCTGCTTCATGCCCCACAACAGGTTGCCGCCTTCGCGGACGTTGGCGGCTTCCTTCATGCCGACGAAGCTCACGCCGGGCACGCGGTCCATCTGCACGAAGACGTTGTTGAAGACGTCGCGCTCCGTCTGCCGCAGGCCTTGCGCTCCCAGTCCGAACAGGTAGTAGTCGCGGAACACCGGCGTCTCGCGGAGCATGGTGTTGTGATAGACATGCATCACCGGCCAGATGGGGCCGCCGTGGTCGCCCACGAAATGGCCTTCGCCGTGCAGGAATGCGCCGCTGGGGTCCGGCTCCGTCGGCGGGCCTTTGTACGTGCCGCCGCGCAGGTCGACGACGTTGCGGAACAGGTACACGCCCGCGGCCGGATTGTGATCGGGCGGCGATTCGTCCGGCGCGATCTCGTGCTGCGTGACGGGAATCAAGCAGCGGCCGATGCGGTTCTGATAGATGAACAGCGTATGGTCGCGCATCTTCGGCCCGCACTCCAGGCCGTCGTCGTTGAAGTTGTCGACGTAGTTGTGGTGGAACTGCAGGTTCTTCACGTACCGCAGGAAGGCGAAGTCGTGATCGTCGGTGAACTCGCACCAGGCCAGCTCGATGTCCTCATTTGAAGGCTGGTTGTCCTGGAACACGATCTGGTAACTCGCCGTGCCGCGGTACTTCATGTGCGCCCGGCTCGTCCAGGGGGCCGCGAGGCCGCGGAACGCGCAGTGCGTCACTCGAATCTTCTGCGATGCGTTCACGAGCAGGCCGGGAAAGCCGCCGAATACCGTGCAGTGATCGAGCACGATCTCCTGCGAGCCGTAGACGTGGATCATCGGGCTGCCGGTCGCGCCGCGGAACACGAGATCCTCGATGTGCACGTGCCGCACGCCGTTGATCCGCAGCACGTCGTCGCCGAAGCCGGCGGCGACAATCAGCGGCAGCTTGCGGGGATCGGTCTGGCCGCGGTAGGCCCGCTCGCCAAGACCCTCGAGCTGATGATGCGCGAGTCGGATGTGAATCCTGCCGGTTTCGCGGTTGAACCATAAGCCCGGGCCGCAGTAGAGGCCGATGTCGCGCATTTCGTTCTTGCCGCCCAGCCACAGTTCGTTGGCCGAGCGCAGGTCGGCCGCGATGCGATAGCCGTGCAGCGGAACCATCGAGTCGGCGAAGTGCCCCAGCGCGAGCGGCCGCTCGTTTTCGATGCCCCACAAGGGCTCCCACGCCGCCGGCAGAAACTGCTGCGGCACCCGGCGGTCGTCAAATTGCTGGTACGTGCCGGTGGAAACGAACTCGCCCTCGGCCCCGCCCTCGAACGGTTCCCACGCCGTCTCCGGAGTTTCCGCGAACTCGCGCAAGCCCGCATCAATGATCGCGAGCTCTCCCGGATAGGCACGGATCGTGATCGGGGCCTGCTCTTGGCCCGAGCGGCTGAGCACGGGGTGCTCGTAATAGACGCCGCCGCGCAGGTAGAGCGTATCGCCGGCCTTGAGGCGGCGGAGTGCATGTGCGAGTGTCTTCCAGGGCGATTGCTCGCTGCCGTCGTTCGCGTCATCGCCGCGGGCGGCATCCACAAACAGTGCCGGGCCATCACCTATCGGCCGCGCGCCGGCCGTCGGCAGCGTCCGCATGGGCTGATGCGAGCGGTAAGCGACGGCGGCCGCTTCGTTTTGAGCGTTGTGCGCAAGCGCCGCGGCGAAGATCAGAGCAACAGGGATCGACATGAGCGGCCACTCTGCGACAGAGTAAGGGGTTCGCCGTGCCCGCACAGAGGCGCACACGACAGGTCATCGTCCACGCCGACTATGCCACACGCCCCATTGCCGCTGCAACCGGACCGGCGAC
>JAHWKJ010000149.1 GCA_019347905.1 Planctomycetota bacterium | reverse complement strand
ACACGCGCCGCAAGAGCGGAGCGCTGGCGGTGCTCAAGTCGACGCCCACGAAATTCACGCACGACTCGACCACCGTTTCCAGCGATTCGCTCAGCCGCTTCGGGCTGATGTCGTGCTGGTACATGCCGACGCCGATGTGCCGAGGCTCGATTTTCACCAGCTCCGACAGCGGATCCTGCAGCCTGCGGCCGATGGAGATCGTCCCGCGCACCGTCGCGTCCAGCTCCGGGAACTCTTCGCGGGCGACGTCTCCCGCCGAGTACACGCTGGCCCCCGCCTCGTTGACGATGCAGTAGCGGGCGTCGGGAACGTGCTCTTCAATGGTGTCTGCCACGAGCTCCTCGGTCTCGCGGCAGGCCGTGCCGTTGCCGATGGCGATCATCCGGCAGGCGTATTCTTCGAGCAGCTCGGCGAGCCGTTTGCGGGCTGCGGCCCGCTTTTCCGCCGAGCCGGTGACGTACACCACTTCGTCGATAAGCGGCTTTCCGAACTCGTCGAGCACCGCGATTTTCGCGCCGGTGCGAAACGCGGGGTCGATGGCGAGCACGCGGCTTCCGCGCAAAGGAGGCATGAGCAACAGGTTCCGCAGGTTGCGCACGAAGACCTCGATGGCCTGCGATTCCGCACGTTCGGTCAGCTCGCGGCGGATTTCGCGCTCCAGCGCCGGCCCGATGAAGCGGGCAATCGCTTCGTCGCCGCACGCCGCCAGGAACCGGCCGCACGGATGAGCGGCGCAGCCGAGTCGCTCTGCGACGCGTTGGCGAAGCGCTTCGGTGTCCCATTCGCAGCGGACCCGCAGGGTTTCGAGTTTCTCCCCGCGATTGATCGCCAGCACGCGATGCGGCGGGACCCGCGAGAGCGGCTCGGCGTAGTCCGCGTAGTTGCGAAACTCGCCGGCGCGGGCGTGGGTTTCGTTCAGCCGCACGACGAGACGGCCGCCGGACCACGCGATGCGCCGCGCCTGTTCGCGGAAATCGGCATCCTCGCCAATGTGCTCCGCCAGCAGATCCGCAGCCCCGCGCAGCACATCGGCCGTGTGGGGCAAATCGCGATCGGGAGCGACGAATTCGCCGGCGACAGAGTCGAGCGCCGCATCCGCGATGTCACCGTTCCAGATGCGTTCGGCCAGCGGCGCCAGTCCACGTTCGCGGGCGATGGCGGCGCGGGAGCGCTTCTTGGGGCGGAAGGGCAGATACAGATCTTCCAGGCGCTTCAGCGAATCGGCGGCGAGCACCGCCGCTTTCAACTGCGGGGTCAGCCGTCCCTGGGCTTCGATCTGCCGCAGCACGGTGGCGGCGCGTTCGGCGAGTTGCCGCAGTTCAGTCAGCCGCGACTGCACGGCGCGGATCTGCGCTTCGTCGAGGCTGCCGGTGCGTTCTTTTCGATAGCGGGTGATGAAGGGGACGGTGTTCCCGTCTTCCAGCAGCCGCGCGACCGCCGCAACCTGGGCTTCGCCGAGGCCCAGCTCGGCAGCCACACGCTCGTGATCGCTGCTCGCGTGCGAATCCATGCTGCGTTCTCGAAAGCACTCCATCAGGCCGCTGTGCACGAGCGGCGGAATCGCGCACCGCATGTTAGTGAACGCGCAGGGTGCGGACAATCATCGCGCCGCCGTCGTAGTGTGGATTTCAATCCACACGGCCGATACTCGATGACAGGTGCGGCGAAAGGACTCGGACGTGTGGATTGAAATCCACACTACCCGTTTTCGAGACGCAGCGGCTACAGCCCGAAGGACCGCGTCAGGATGTCCGGCGCGATGCGTCCGAAGCGCTGCACGTGGCCCGTGTCGAGATTGGAGAGGGTGATCTCCGCCGGGCTGAACAACAGCGGATCGATGGCATAGAAGTCGCGGCCCGCTGCCTCGAAGATCTCCAGAAAGGGGCGGCCGTGCGCGGCCGACGCTTCCGCCGGCACGTTCGGCCCGATCTCGCTGAGCGACTCATCGTCGCCCGTGACCCACAACATCACACGGCCGCCGTAGAGGATCGCGTCGTTCGTGCGGCCGATGCCCGCCAAGTCGTCGGCGGCCGGCGGCGGCAGCGGCACAGTGCCCCAGCCGCTCTGCACGCGCCGCACGTCGAAGCCCAGCTCGAGCAGCTTGTGCATGGCCGTCTCGACCGAGCGGGCCACGACCTGCACGTTGCCCGCGGCACTCGAGGTGGGCGCGATGCACAGCCGCGTCTGTTCGGGCGGAATGCCCGTCCGCTCCGCGATATGTGCGAACACGTCCTCGCCCGGTTGCGAGGCCGTCTCCAGCACGCCCACGCAGCAGTGTGGTTTCTCGTCTCGCCCGCCCAGCCGCTCGAAGAGCTCCTCATGCGCCGCGGCGGCCCGCATCGGCCCGGAGCCCATCCCGAAGAACTTTCCGACCGCGATCTGCCAGCCGGCATACTGGCTCAACAGGCACGCCGTCACCGGGTGATCCGTTTGAACGACAACGTGTGGCCAGCCGCCGCCGGCGAGTTCGCCTGGTACGAGTGAGACTTCGCCCAGTCCCGAGAGGCAGATGCGTGCCAGTTCGATTCCCGCCGCGAGACCGCCGGGCGCTTCGACGCCGAAATCGAGGATGCGGCCGTCGCCGGCGATGGCGATACGCAGCTCATCGGCGCGGCGCTCGGCGTCCTGAACGAGTTCCCAGGCGCGTTGGTTCAGCATGGTTTACCTGAGCACGCCCGTTTCCTGCATGATCGCCCGCACGCGGCCGAGTTGCTCCGCCGTCACCGGCTCGAACGGGGCGCACGTGCGGACGCAGTCGATGACGCCGCGGAGCTTCATCGCTGCCTTCATCGAGCCGACGGCATAGCCGGAGCGCACCGTACCGTCGGGCGCCACAAAGACGTCGAACAGCCGCACGATCCGCCGCTGCAGCGCGATGGCCTCTGCGGCACGGCCTGCGGTGAAGTGCTGGTAGAGTTCGACGAACAATTCGGGAGCGACGTTCGCCAATCCCGGCACGGCGCCGTCTGCCCCGCTCAGCAGCACCGCGTCGACCAGCAGTTCCGAGCCGGTGAAGAGCCTGAAGCCCTGCGGACGCCGCACCAGCAGACGGCGGAAGCCGGCGGCGTCGCCGCTGGAGTCTTTCGCACCGACCAGCGTGCCTTCGCAAGCCAGCTCCAGCATCGTGTCCAGCTCGATCTTCAGCTTCGTCGTGGCGGGAATGTCGTAGGCGAGCAGCGGGAGATCGACGGCGCGGCGGACGGCGCGGAAGTGCTGCTTCAGCTCGTCCTGCGTGACGCGGAAGTAGAACGGCGGACACACCACCAGCCCGTCGGCCCCCAGCTCCTTCGCCCGCCGCGCTTCAGCAATAGCCAGCTCGGTCCCGGCCGCCAGCACGCCCGCCAGCACCGGCACGCGCCCGGCAACGACCCGCACGGACGTTTCGAGCGCCTCCTCGCGCGTCCGCTGCGCGAGGAGCGGCCCTTCACCCGACGAGCCGAACAGAAACAGCCCGTGCACGCCGGCATCGACATGGTACCGGTACAGCCGCTCGCCCGACGCACGATCGAACCGCCCCGCCTCGTCCAGCGGCGTGATGACGGGCGGAATGATGCCGAACAGGCGTTCGGCCAAAGGATAGATCATCGATTGTCCTGCGGCCGGCGAAAACCACGGGACGAAGGATCCGCTACGTCCGCCGCAGCCGGCGCTGCGTCCTGCACGGCATCGGGGCGGCGGCCCCCCCGTGGTTCGGCATCGATGTCCACGACCTCGCCGCCGCGGATGGTGGCGATGGCTTCGATCACGCTGGGGTCGGCGTTCTCGCTGATGAACCGCACGGAACCGTCGGCGAACAGGAAATGTCCGCCGCCCTTCCACGGTCCCCCGATGCCGTCGGGGCCCTGGATGTAAGGCTTCTTCGTGAAGGCGCGGATGGTGGGCTTGCCGCCCGCCGCCCAGGGGCCAAAGTCGCCGCTGGCTTCCGCGACGGCGGCGGTGTTCGACGTTCCGTCGTGAATGTCCCGCAGCCGCGTGGCCCGGTTGTAAGCGAAGACGCCCGCCCGCTTGTCGGTCACGGGCAGCGTGGGCGCGTCCTCGCCGACACCGGCGAGGCCGACGTAATCCGTCGGCGCGAGCTGTGGTTGCTGCCCTCTGCCGCGATCGCCGACGCCGGGGTTCATCAAAATCGGCAGTTTCGTCTGCGTGAATCTCGTATTCTCGTCGGCATTCCAAGCCTTCTGGAACTCGATCTGGTTGTATAGCGGCGCCTGGTCGAGGTAGGGCAGAATCATCGCCTGCCAGCTCAGCCGCTCTTCCGGCTTGAGGTTCCTGACCTCGGGCGTCGTGCCTTGCGGGAAGTGCCCGAACGTCTCGTGATAGTTGTGCAGTGCAAGGCCCATCTGTTTCAGGTTGTTCTTCGACTGCGCCCGCCGCGCCGCTTCACGCGCCTGCTGCACCGCCGGCAGGAGCAGAGCCGTCAGCGTGGCGGCCGTGGCGATGCTGGAGCCGCCGCCTCCGCCGCCCAACAGCGGAATCGCCGGCAGCGACGTGCGGGCCGTCGTCCGCAGCTCGTCGCCCGCGACCGTGCCGACAGCCACGTTCGGAAACAGCGGCCGCGCCACGAGTTCCGCGGGCGGCAGGTCGGCCGGCGTGAACGGTAGTTGCTCGATTCCGCTGCCACGCGGCAGCGCCTGCACGAGCATCGGATACGCAATCGGCGCCATCCCCATCAGCGCCTGCACCGTATGCCGCGGATCACTGGCCGAAATCGACACGAACTCCTTCGGCAGTTCGTCGAGGGCCTCCTGGTAACCCGCCGACGGCGTCCACTTCGGCAGCTTGTCGTCGACGCGCAACACGAACGCTTCGACCGCCTGCGGAAACAGGCCGATCGCCAGCCACTTGTCGTCGACGATGTACGCCGGATTGAACGCCCCGCGGCCGAACTGCAGCGTAACCAGCTCGCGGCCGTGCTTTTCGCTGACGAGCATGCGGAAGTTCGCCGGGCCCTCGCGTTCGGCCTGCGAGCCGATGAGATCTTTCAGCGTCCGCCGCAGTTTGCGAGCGTCTTCAACTTCAAACACGAGCGCTCCGGCGAGACCGAAGAACATCTGCCCGCCGTCGCCGTACAGGCACGCGACATTTCCCAACGGTTCGAGCAATTCCGCCTTCAGAACGGCACCGACGAACAGCGCTCCATCGACCGCTTCTTCCGCATCCGGGCCGCCCAGCCTAGCGACCTCCTTCAGCGTGGCGACCAAGGTGTCGTACACCTGCGGCCATTCGACGCTGCACGCGGCAAACCCACTGGTTTCGGCGGGCAGCGGCGGCAGGTCGTCCAGGGTCATTGTCGGCTGGTCCACCAGCGCCAACAGGCCGCGGCGCAGGCCCTTAGTCTTCACGAGCGTTTCGCTCCACAGCGCGCGGTCCTTGTAGCCGGAGCGGACCACGGCCGTCTCCAGCCCGTCGACTCCCAGCGCCTCGATGAGCTGTCCCACGGTGACCTGCTCCGCGTTCGCATCATTGCGACCGCCGCCGGGGAGCGGGATGTTCTCGACCAGGTCGCGAACGCGGGCGAAGTCGAGCCATGCCACTGAGGCGACTTCAAAATCGGCTTCGCCTCCGCGATGCGTCTTCCACAGTTGGCTCGTGGTGATATTCGGCCGCTCGCCGCCGGAGATGGCCAGAACGGTGTTCACCGCATCGGCCCCGGCCACGACAACGAGGTGCTCGCCGTCGGTCCACCAGCCGACCTGGTATCCGGGCGTTTGCGGCAATTGGGCGTAAGTGACCGAACGGCCCTGCACATTGCCGACGATAAACTTCAAGTCGTCGCCCGCGGCTCGGGTGATGTATCTCCCCAGGGTGACGGACAGTTCGGAGGCGCCGTGCAACACGAGCACGGCCAGCGGCGCCGGCGGACCCTGCGGCCGCGGGCGAACGTCCACGGCCAGCGACACGCCCTTGTTAAGCGCCATCTTGTATAGCGCGACGACCAGATCCCCGGGAAAGTCGCCCCGCTCGCCGGCCTGGTCCAGGAAGCCGGTGATCGCCTTGCCGAGCACATCCATCAGGCCGCTCTTGTAGAGCGCGTCGTAAGCGGCCGTCTGTTCCCAGGCCTCACGGTGCGCGTCGAGACCGTCCCAGCCGACATACAAGACGGGGTTCGCGGGCAGCCGACTCTCCGGGGCCTTCCGGGCGCGGGCGTTCTCCTGCTGGGCGTTACCGGGCGGAAGCAGAAACACCGCTCCGCCGATTGCTGCAAGTACTGCCAGCCAACCGATGCGCGTCTGCCAGCGGGTCATGGTGCACGTCTCCTGTGTGGGAGGTGAATCCGGCCTGCCACCGGCCCGTATTGTTCCGAAGCCATTTCGAACCAGCAAGCCCCCGATTCCGACAGCGGCCTGCGCGAGTGCAGCGGGTAGACGGTTCCGACCGCGCCGACAGCCGCGGCAGCACGTAGTTCCGACAACGGCGACAGCCGTTCGCCGGCCACCACCGGCCCCGTGCCGGTGGAGCCATGACTGAGCGGCTAACACCAGGCCAAACGATTGTTGACACGCCTCCACCGGACCCGTTCCGGTGGAGCGACGACTGCACGGCTCCAACCGCGAGCCGTCCAGTCGTTCTCCCACCGGCACGGGGCCGGCGGAGAGATGTCCGGCAGGACGACTCGTGCTAGCCGGCCAGTCGCCCGCCCACCGGGACGGGCCCGGTGGAGCGGTCAAATCCAGGTCATCCCCCAAACTACCACGTAGGCGGACGGTCTCTGAGCCGGCGGGCTACCGTCAGTCCTCGCTTCGACGCACTTCGGCGGCTCTTTGCTCCTGCAATTTCGCTATTCGCTCTTCCCCCAGCGATTCGACCTGCTTGACGCGGAAGCTCTCCACGAATTCAATCCAGAACGCCCGTCCGCGCAGTGCCAGCAGCACGGAGAACGTAACGCCCATGGCCAGACACGCCCCCACCCCGGCCAGGGCCATGTCTTTCACGGCGTCCCACTCGTCGCCCTGCGTGCCCAGATACGCAATGCCCACGTCACCGCCGAACACAACCGCGATCAGCCACTCGATGATTTCGTAGATCGCGCTGAACGCCAGCACGAACTCCAGCGGCACATACAACCCCCAGAACCCGCGCACGGCGCCGATGCGGACGGCCACTTCCCGCATCGGGTACGCTATCAACAGTCCGAACGCGAAGTGCACGATGCGGTCGTAGTGGTTCCGCGACAGCTCGAACACCCCCTGCAGCCAGTTGCCAAACGGCACCTCCGAGTACGTGTAGTGCGTCCCCACAATGTGCAGCAGCATGTAGCCAAAGATCATCGCATACGACAGGTTCGACAGCCGAAACCAGCCGTGCGTGATCGCAACCAGCAGCGCGAACGGCACCGTGAGCGCATTCTCCAGCAGCCAGTCGTGAAAGTCGGCCACGTTGAGGCTGAGGATCACCCAGTCCACCGCGAACAGAATCAGCAGCGTCGCGGGAAAGCGATCCCGCCGCGGCCGCCGCTCGTACCACGCCACCAGCAGCACCGCCAGGCACGACGACACCCCGAGGATCGCCCACGGTCCCAGCACAACATCGACGCTGACCGGCGAGCCCGCCGTGTACCGCTCGCCGAAGCTGCAAGTGAGGCTGACAAACAGACTCGGCAGCCCCAGCATCGCCACCGCCCACGAATAGACCCCGCGCAGCGACGCTACCGTCAACAGCCCCGCCACAACGACGACAAAGCCGGCCTTCTCCGCCACGCCCAGAGGAAAGCTGAGGCCAACGAGCCAGTACGTCACCCCGGCCGCCAGCACAAACAGCCCGGCCCGCACCCACACGAGTTTCGCGTGCTGCCGGTTCATGAAACTCCCACCGAAAGGCGGGTGAAGCGGCCGGCCGCGCGATTATTGCATCGGGAGGCGGTATTTCGGTGAGACAATTGAATGAGGCTGCGGCCGTTGACGAAGCGGCCGGGACGTGCATCATCACTCCTCGTCCAATCCGTGCCGCGCGCGAAGGGCGGCAAACGCCTCGTCGAGCGTCACCCCCTCGTCCCCCGCCCGCCAGTCGGCAATCGCCTCCTGCTCCGCCGCCACGTCTTCGTCGTCCCGCTTCAACGCATCCAGCGCATCCCGCAGCACGTCGTCCGCAGACCCATACCGCCCGGACGCCATCTGCTCCTGCACGCGTTCCTCAACATCGGGGGGAAACTGATAAGCCACGGCTCGGCACTCCCGTTCAGAATCAAACGACCTCACAACCCACGCCATCAATTCTACCCGCCGCCCCACCCGACGAAAACATGCGCATCGTTCTCGTTTCCTTCGTTTGCTCCTGTTCAAATCCGCAACTGCTTCCGGTCCCTGCGCGTCGCCGATAGAATCGGCCCTGGAGGCAGGCCGACCGTTTTCTGGTGGAACTGGGCTTTCTCGAGGGCGAAGCGACGATCGACGAATTCGTCGCATCCGGCAGCCGGCAGTGAGCTTCCGGGAACTTCCGGCGATGTGCGGCCGTCATACCGGCGCAAGGGCGAACGACCCCGTCTGAGAAGGAGACAGCGATGCGATGCCTTGCGGGTGCTTTGGCGGCGTGGGCGGCAATGTCCGCGATGGTGTGGGCCGATCCGTGCGGCATGGTGCCGCCGATTTACGTGGGCGAGGGAGTGCCGATCGTCCGCGTCGGCGAGCAGAAGACGTACGCGTTCTTCAAGGACGGCGTCGAAACCTTCGTGATCCGACCGGGTTTCGAGGGGAAGGTCGAAGAGTTCGGCATGCTGATTCCGTTCCCGAGCGTGCCGGCGATCCGCAAGGTCTCGGACAGCATCTTTCCACACATCGCCGCCGCCATCGATCCGCCGGAGGTGGTGGTGTACGCCTACCGGGGCGAGTTGCTCAGGCGGCAGGGCAATCGCACGGCGGGTCCGGCGCCGGCCGCGAATGCCTCCGGCTTGAAATTGGGCCGCGACGAAGTCCGCGTCGTCAAGGAAGAGGCCGTCGGCATGTACGAGGTCGCCGTGTTGGAAGCCGGCAGCGCCGCCGCTTTGAATAAGTGGATGGACGAGCACGGCTACAAGTATCCCAAGGGCATGGACGACGCCTGCGAAGAGTACGTCGAGCTGGGCTGGTGCTTCGTGGCCGTGAAAACCCGCGTCGGAGCGAAGGCCGGCATCGAGCCCAAACCGGGACAGCGGCAGGTCGATGCCGGACTGCCCGCCGGCGCCACCTTCGACGGCCACGTGCAGGCGATGGGCTTCCGCTTCAAGGTCGACGAGCTGGTCGTGCCCATGCGGCTGAGCGCCTTCAACGCCGGCGAGCTGCACAACGTGGTCTATGTGCTCACCGACCGCCCGCAGAAGATCCGCTCGATCCCCGAAGAATACGTCGTGCGGCAGGTCGCCGGCGAGCAACTCATTCGCAACGTCACCGACCCGTTGCCGCTGCGGATCATTGGCGGCACCGCAAAGGACTTGCAGCCGTGGCAGAAAGAGGCGCTGCCGGCGCAGCGCAACCCCGAGCCGCACAATGCCGCCGCCCGCGATCTGTTCGCTTCCGACCTGCTGGCGGTGCAGGAAGACCGGCTGGCGCATCCGCACGAAGAGACCGAGAAGATGTACCTGCGGATCGGCGAGCGGCTGTCGCTGCGCGGTCCGGAGATCGATGCGCTCAACGAGGGGGCTCTCGAAGACCAGCGGAAGAAGATCGTGGCCGCCGCCCTCAAGGATTTGAAGGGCATGACGCTCTCGGTCATCGACGGCAATTTTCCGCGCGAGCTGCTGGGCGACCAGAACCTCACCTTCGCATCCTACCGCATGCCGCCGCGACGCAACTCGCCGGCGTTTTACGATGCGAAGCAACACGGACCCGCACCGCAGCAGCAGGGTGTATTGCATTACGGAAAGATCAGCCTGAACGCGGATGCGCCGGGACGTGTGCCCGCGGGCAAAGTGGCTCGCGGCGCTGCGCGGCGCGCGGCGGGCTGGGCGGCGTCGGCAGCGCTGGTGGTGCTCGCGCTCGCGGTGACGCTCAGGCGCCGCGGACGCGCGGCGGCAGCGCTACTGACGGGACTGACCGCGTGGGCGGCGTCCTCGGCGGTGCTCGCCCAGGATCAGGCGGAAGAGCCGAGACAGCCGGCGCCGGCTTCGAAAGGTAGCGAGGCGAACAAATCCGAAAACGGGAAGTCCGCGGAGGACCTTTCGAAGCTCGACAACCTCGCGCTCATCGACCGGCTGGCCGATCCCAAAGTTGCCAGCGGCGCCGCCGATGAACTGATCCGCCGCGGCGAGAAGGTCGTGCCGGATCTTCTGGGCGAGGCGTTCGAGGGCAACGATCTTGTGCTGCGCGGCTGGGCGGTCGTGTGCCTGGCGGAAATCGGCGGCGAGAAAGCGGAAGAACGGCTGACGGAGCTTTCTCAGGACGCCAAGCAGCCGGCGCTTGTCCGCACGTGGGCGGCCGCCGGGCGCGTGAAGCTGGCCGAATCGACCGACGAACTTTTGAAGCTGGCGGAATTGATCCCGCAGTTTCCGGCCCTTGGGCGGCCAGTCGGGCTGCGGCTGGTGGCGAAGCTGAACGAGAAGGGCGAGACAATCACCGCCGAAGACCTGCTGGATACAACGCTCAAGGTTCCGCAGCTCCAGCAGTCGTTGGCGCCGGCCATTCTCGCGATGGGCTCGAAGCCGCTGGTCGAAGCGATGGCGACGGCGAGAGACCAGAACGTCCGCCGGCAGGCCGCGGCGTACCTGGGGACACTGGCGGCGCAGGGGGACAAGAATGTCGCGGGCGAGGTGGTCGAAGCCTACGAATTCGATCCGAATGCGAAGACGGCCCCCTGGGAGGGCGGGCCGCTGTTCATCCCCGGTATCGACTGGCAGAAGGACGACGCCCGAAAGCTCGTGGACCACCTCATCCGCTGGTATCTCTGGACGGAGCTGAACGAGCACAAACAGCACCAGGCCGCCCTGCACAACAACCTCCGCAGCGTGCAGCTCGCCCAGGTCGCCGGCTACCAGAGCCCGGGCTTTCAGGAAGTGGGCGTGGACCAGTGGCTCGAGACGTGGGGCCGCGCCATCGGTAAAGAGCAGTTCCGCAAGCTCCTCGACCAGCAAGGGGCGGCGAACCTGGAGCGGTACAAGAAGATCCTCGAACGGCTGGACTGAGGTCGAATTAATGGCCACTGACGTTGCAGATGCCGTGGATGCGGCGACCCTCCTGGTCCCATCGCTCGAAGACGACCGGCTGTACGAAATCGTCAACGGCGAGCGGCAGGAGCTGGAACCGATGAGTGCATTCGCAATCCGCCTGGCCTCGCGGCTGCTGTTTTATCTGGAACTGTTCAACGAGACGGCCGGTCGCGGAATCACCGTGACCGAAATGCTGTTCGTGCTGCAGCACGTTCCGCGGCTCGAGCGCCGGCCGGACGTGGCGTTTGTATCGTTCGACCGCTGGACCAGCCCCAGCGTTCCGCACGAGAACGCCTGGGACGTCGTGCCAAACCTCGCCGCCGAGATCGTCCCGCGTGCTCTCGGCGATGCACCGGCGGACGGC
>JAHWKJ010000693.1 GCA_019347905.1 Planctomycetota bacterium | reverse complement strand
GCTTGCGGTTGGGATCGTTCGTACCGCCGACATTGGTCTGCGGATTGAGAAACGGCAGCGTGCTCGAGTCGTCGACGCGTTCCGGCACCGGCTCGCCGCGGGCGACCTTCCAGATGCGCCGGTCGCGGTTGGCGGTCATCTGGTCGAGGATCGCCCGCTCGCGCTCCATGACGTCGCGGTTGTTGTACGTGCCCGTGCCGTCCATGCCGGCCAGGCCGCGCGTGCCGTAGATCGAATAGCCGTTGACGGCTCGGTAGCGGTGCCACCAGTGGAAGTTCTTGTCGGCGATCTCGGCGAGCAGCTTTTCGGGGAAGGCGGGCTTTTGTTTTGCCGACCCGAAGAGCGCCTTGTCGAGGATCGGGGCGAGCGCCCGGTATCCGGACTCGTTGAGGTGGGCGCCGTTGAGCGTGAGCCGCCGCGCGGAAGGGGTCAGACCCCTTTGCGGCTCACCCGTATTGCCTGTTCTGTTTCGCTCGTCCGCAAAGGGGTCTGACCCCGTGGCGAACAACTCCTTCGTCGGTGTGAATAAGTCCACGAAGCCGACGCCGCTTTCCTTCGCCGCTGTATGCATCGCCTGCGTATACTCGGCGAGCCGCTCGTTGTGCTCACGTCCGTCCGGCAGGTGCTTGTCCCCGGTGTTCTCGAATGCGATCGGCGAAATGAGCACGATGCGCGGCGGTCCGTCGCCGCTGTAGTTCTGGCTCTGGTTGTGCCGCACGAGCTTGACGAGGTCCGCCTTGAACCGCTCCAGCCCGGCGGGGCCGGCGAAAGACTCGTTGTAGCCGAAGAAGCACAGGATCACGCTGGCCCGGCTGTGGGCCAGGTGCACGTCCGGCTCGCCAAAATTCAGCGACCGCAGGCGGGCGAACGGCTCGTCGCCGGGAAAGCACAGGTTCCGCACGACCAGCTCGTGCTCCGGAAACCGCCGGTGCAGCAGGGCCTCCCAATAGTTGTGGTGCTGCATCCGCTCACCCAGCGCATTGCCGACGAGACAGATGCGGTCGCCGGGACGCAGCTCCAGGACGCCGGCAGCAAACGTGCGGCCGGTGAAGACAACGAGCAGCGCGAGGAGCGGAACGACGCGACGGAACATAGGTGCTGAGCCTTGAGACAAGCAGATGCGAATTCAGCCGGGCATCTGGATCTTCGGGGACTCGGTCGATAAGTTCAACACTCGCGTCTGTTAGGCGGGCTGTTCTGCACAGTAACCCGAAGCGTCAGCGAGGGACTTCGGACGTCTTGCAGCCGAGCGGCCTCGCTGACGCTTCGGGTTGATAGGCCCGCATGGCTTACCGCAGTCTCCGACAGTGTGTCGACGATCTCGCCCGCACGGGGCGGCTGGTCCGCATCGACGAGGAGATCGATCCGCGGCTGGAGGCGGCCGAGATTCAGCGGCGGGTGTATGCGGCCGGCGGCCCCGCGGTGCTCTACGCCCGCGTGAAGGGCTGCCGCTTCCCGATGGTCTCCAACCTGTTTGGAACGCTCGAACGCACGCGGTTCCTCTTCCGCGACACGCTCGAAACCGTGAAGCGACTCGTCGAGCTGAAGGCCGATCCCGCTGCCTTCTGGAAGAATCCGTGGCGGTATCGGGGGCTGCCCCGCGTCGGCTGGAATACGCGGCCGAAGTTCGTCCGCGGCGGACCGGTGCTCGCCGCGCAGACGACCATCGGCGAACTGCCGCAGCTCGTCTCGTGGCCGAAGGATGCCGGTGCGTTTATCACGCTGCCGCAGGTCTACACCGAAGATCCGAATCGCCCCGGCACAAGGCACTCGAACCTGGGCATGTACCGCGTGCAGCTTTCCGGCGGAAAGTACGAGCCGGGCCGCGAGGTCGGTCTGCACTACCAGATTCACCGCTCGATCGGCGCCCACCACGCGGCGGCGATTGCCCGCGGGGAGCGGCTGCGGGTGAACGTGTTCGTCGGCGGCCCGCCGGCGATGACGCTGTCGGCTGTGATGCCGCTGCCCGAGGGGCTGAGCGAGCTGATGTTCGCCGGGGCGCTGGGCGGGCGGCGCGTGCGGATGGTGCGGGGGGCGCGTGTGGCGAGAGTCGCTCGAGGTTGGGGGGCGAGGATGGAGGATGGAGGATGGAGGATGGAATTGCCGGTGGCGGCGGAGGCGGATTTCTGCATTGTGGGGAGTATCGATCCCTCGCGGACATTGCCGGAGGGGCCGTTTGGCGATCATCTGGGGTATTACAGTCTTGCGCATGAGTTCCCGGTGCTGGATGTCGCTGCGGTGTTTCATCGCCGGGACGCCGTCTGGCCCTTTACCGTGGTGGGGCGGCCGCCGCAGGAAGATACTTCGTTCGGCGAGATCATTCACGAAATCACCGGCCCGGCGATTCCCGCAGTCGTGCCCGGCGTGCACGCGGTGCATGCGGTTGATGCGGCGGGGGTGCATCCGCTGCTGCTGGCGATCGGCAGCGAACGGTACGTCCCCTATGCGACGAGGCGGCGGCCGCAGGAGTTGCTCACGTGCGCGAACGCGATCCTGGGGCAGGGGCAGCTTTCGCTGGCGAAGTACCTGCTGATTGCCGCGCGCGAGGACGATCCGCGGCTCGACGTGCACGACGTTGCCGCGTTTCTGGAGCACATACTGCGGCGGGTGGACTGGCAGAGTGACTTACATTTTCAGACGCGGACGACGATCGACACGCTCGACTACTCGGGCACCGGCCTGAACGAAGGCTCGAAGCTGATCATCGCCGCCGCCGGTTCGCCGTGCCGCGAACTGCCCGCCGACGTTCCCGGCAACTTGACGCTGCCCGCCGACTTTGGCAACGTGCGCGTGTGCCTGCCGGG
>JAHWKJ010000148.1 GCA_019347905.1 Planctomycetota bacterium | reverse complement strand
AAGCGAGGCCGACGGGACTTGAACCCGCAACCTCCGGATCGACAGTCCGGTATTCGCTCGCCCGCGCCCGTGCGCTGTCGCGTGCTTCGCAACAGGCGTCGATTGTAGCACGCGGCGTCAAACTCTGCCGCGTTTCACTGACGCGCATCGAGGCGGGGCGGGTGTGGGCAATTGTGGGGGCGGGCGTTTGCCGCCGTCGGCTGCAGGGCGCATGATTCAGCGACGACGGGAGCAACGAGCGGCGCGGATCTTTGGCCGACACAAGACCGGCGTGGCGAACGCAGAAGCTCGCCGCCTCGCCAGGCAGAACCGGCCGGCCCGCGCCGCTCTCTTTTCTCAAGAAAGGATGCCGCGGCGGCGAAGCTCTTCGCGGGCCGCGTCCTGGACGAGTCGCGTGATCGGGACGCGCTCTTTGGCGGCCGCGTCGCGCAGCATCAGGTAGTCAGGCAGGCTCCAGTAGAGGTTCGTCACGCGCCTGATACCCGGCAACGGCGGGCGATCGAGCGCGGCAGACGACGGTCCTTCGCTCTGCGGCTGCTGCATTGACGTTGACTCCGAGGGCTGAATGCTGCCAGCGTGACACGCGTCGGGACCTCACCGGACCCACGGATGGGAACGGCTCGACACGGTCGGCAGGGAGCGCTCGGAGCAAACTCACCGACCACCTTTCTATTCTCGCCCGAAACGCCGCGTGGGGAAACACCTGTTCCCGCCGGCGTCACTCTCCCCCATGGGCGATTCCCGCCACGCCACCGCAAGCGAAGTGCCGCGGGGCGATGGATCTTTTGCACGGCGGAAAGGATTCCGAATGCCCGCGCGCTTCTTCTGCGTGCTGCTGGCCGGCCTGTGGGCCGTGGCCGGCTGCTCGAGTCTGCAGCGGAACAACGAAGACGCCGACAAAATCGCCGAGCAGGTGCGCGGCGAGCTGTTCGACGAGGTCAGCCGCGACGTCGAGTTCGCCTTGCAGGGCGAGCTGGACAAGTCGCGCGAGGAGATCCTGGCCAAGGTGCCTGCGGAACTCCGAGCCGATCTGCAGGTCGAGATCAAGGCCGTCGAGACCAAGGCGATCGCCGAGGCGATCGCCGAGGTGAAGACGCAGCTCCCGGAGATCGAGGCCGCCGCCGTGGAAGCCGCGGCGCAGTATCTCAAGCGGCAGATCGAAGAGGGCGACGAAGCGAATGCGATTCGCCTCGTGGGCGAGCTCTTCGGCTACGACAGCCTGGCCGGCCTGTTGACGACGGGCCTGGCCGGCGCCGGCGCGTGGTGGTACCGCGGGCGGCGGATGGTCGCGAAGCCGAAGGTCGAAACCGTCCAGCGCATGCTCTCGGGGCTGTCGCCAGAGCTGAAGGCTTTGATCGGAATAGGCAACGGCGCCGAACCGCCGAAGCCAAACGGCACTCCGCAACAGGGCACGCATGCGCCACCGACCGCGTAGAAAGCGCCAGCGCAAGCTGGCCGCGCAGGCGGGCAGGCGACGAAGCGCAGGCCCGCCGAAGCGCTGCACGCTAGTGGTGAGTGACGAGCGCTGGGGTCTGGGCGGCGGCTCGATCGAGAGCGTTGCACCCGTAAAGCCGGCGCCTTGCCTGTGGGCGTTCGGCTTCGGACGGCTCGCGCAGGCCATTCTCGGGAGAAGGCGATGACGCTGATCGAGATCGCACGGCGAGTCGTCGAGGTGTGCCGCCAGGAGAGCTCGCCGGCCGAGGCGGAGCAGCACGTGGCGCGCGTGCTGGAAGAGTCGCTGTATCAGCCTCCGCGATTCGCGCTGCCGGAACTGCTGCAAAGTGTCAATGAGGATGACGAGCTGAAGCTGTTGATCGAGAACGATGATCAGCTTCACGTGGCCGCCGGCGAGCTCGCGTGGATGAACACCGTCGCCAGCCTGGTCAATGCGTGGGCTGACGATGCCTGCAGACCGATTCGGAACGCCGCCAATGAGGCCCAACAGCTCGCCGGCGTCCCCTTCGCCGATCGCCGCCGTCTGCTTCAGGAGGCAATGGAGGCCTATTGCAAGGCGCACCGCCCGAGGTTGTTCGGCAAGCTGAAGACGCACAAGCTGCGGCACGGAACCGTGTCGTTCTCGAAGAGCCGAGGAAAGCTCGTCTTCTACTCCGGGAAAGACCCTGACTGGCTCATGAAGCGGCTCTATGAGGGACCGACGCAACTGTTGACGCGCATCACACAGTGGCTCGAAGACACGCCCCTCGTGGCGGAGGACGAAGAGGGCAACCGCATTGAGATCAAGGCCACTCGCTTGCTGGACTTCAAGCCGACTGTGAGCCTGTCACGTGCTACCGAATGCCGGAAGGCAGGATCGATCAGCGACGCCGAGCTCAAGGCGTTCGGGTTGCGTTGGGCTGAGGGCACGGAGACGTTCGCGCCGAAGCCCTCGGCGATCGCGGTCGAGAGCGCCAGTCGCGAACCCACCCCCGCCTGACCCCCCCCGTTCGGGTCCTCCCGGCCACGCCCGGGGGGCCGCGCGGTCCACCAATGGCGGATTTTGGGCGCGCACCTCACCCCACCAATCACTTCCTTCCCTTCCCATCGCTGCCGCGGCCCACCCGATGCCGCGAAAAAAAACCAGCACAAAACCCAGCGGCGACGAGATCGTCCGCACCCGCAAATCAGCCGCGAAAGCTCTTGGTGTCACCGAGCGGACGCTCGCGACCTGGCCGCGCGAAAGCTGGTGGCCGGCCGACGCCGTCGAAAAAGATGCCCGCGGCCGCCGCACGAACTGGAACCTGACGAAGATCCGCGCCGCCATCGAAGGGCATGGCCGCAAGGGGTCGGGCAAGTCGAAGCTCGCGACGCGGATCAAGCTCGCGCAGGAAAGGCAAAAGCTGAAGCGCATGCGGATTGCTACGCGGCGCGAAGAGCGGCAGGACCTGATCGATTCCGGCAAGTTGCTGCCGCGCGAGGAGTACACCGCCTTCCTCAGCGAATGCGTCACCGTCTGCCGCGATCAAATCCTCGCGCTTCCCAAACACCTCGCGAAGCTGGTCACCGGTAAGAAGCTCCGCGGCAAGCTGCAGGTCGAGGGCGACGTCCTCGTGCGGCGCGCCCTTGACGCACTGGCCGACGCGATCACCAAGCCGCCCGCGTGAACCGTGTGCCGACCCTCACCGACAATCAGCTCGCCCGCGACGTGTGGGCCGCCTGGCGGCCGCCGCCGCCCCTCCGCGTGCGCCAGTGGATCCCCGCAAACGTCCGCATCCCCGGCTCGCTGGAGACCCCGGGCGAATTCGACGTCGGCCTGTACCCCCACGTCGAGGAAGTACTCGACGCCGTCGACGATCCCACAGTGAGGCGCATCCTCTTGGACTGGGCGACCCGCAACGGCAAGACGCTCACTGCCGCGGCGCTGCTGATCGCGCTCGTGGCGAACACCGGCCGGCCCGGCCTCCTGGCCAGCGTCGACGAGGACCGTGCCGACGACACGATCGCCTCCACGCTATACCCGCTCCTGGAAGCCTGCGACGCGACCCGCCACCGCATCAAGAAGGAGCGCGAGCGGAACCGCCGCGAGGTGCTGATCGGCAACACCAAGATCCGCCGCGCCTACGCCGGCTCGAAGGGCACGCTCGCCGGCTATCCCGCCTGCTACGTCCTGGCAAATGAAGTCAGTCTCTGGCCGCTGAACATGGTCCAGCGCGCGATTCAGCGGGCTAAGCTGTTCGGGTTCGACTCAAAGCTGATCTTCGAGGGCAAGCCCGAGACCGTCGGCGCCTGCACGATCACCGCCCTCATCCAGGCCGACACGACCGACCGCCGTTACCGCTACGTCAAATGCCCACACTGCGGCACGTATCAGCGGCTCGTGTGGGGCGACGGCGCCCCCGACACGCCGGGCGTGAAGTGGAAGAAGCCCGCGGGCGCCAAGCACAGCGACCCGATCGTCGCCGCCGAAACCGCCTGGTACCGCTGCGAGTCCGGCTGCCGCGTCGAGAACGACGATCGCCCCGCGATGATGCGTGCCGGCCGGTGGCTCTCCGAAGGCCAATCGATCGACCGGCAGGGCCGCATCACCGGGCAGCGCAAGGTCGAATCCGAGAACGTCGCCTTCACCGGGCTGTCGACGCTCTACTCGCTCGCGATCTCGGGCTGGGGTCAGATCGTCGCCGAGTTCTTCGACTGCCGGCACGATCGCGAGCTCATGCGCGAGTTTCAGACGGGGACATTGTGCATCCCCTGGGATCCCGCGCCGCGCACCATCCAGCCGCACGAGCTGGCGGACCGGCTCGGCGTCGACGAGCCGCTGCGCGTCTGCCCGGAATGGAGCCGCTTCCTCACGGCCGGCGCCGACGTCGGCCAGGTCGGCGACACACTGATCTTCTACCCCTGGGTGTCCGCCTGGGGATTGCACGGCCGCGGCCAGCTCATCGATTACCGCATCGTGTGGGGCGCCGACGAAATGCGGCGCGTGATCCTCGAGCTGGCGCGCGAGGGCTATCCGCACGCCGACGGCGGGGCCCCGCTCCGCGTCGTCCGCGGCGGCATCGATTCGGGCAGCTTCACCGAGGCCGTGTATTCCTTCGTGGCGCCGCTGCGGTCCCTGGGCTGGTGGCCGCTCAAAGGCTCGTCGAAAGACCCCGACCGGCCCTTCCACACGGGGGCGGACGGCGGCATCGAATTCTACAAGCTCGGCTTCCAGCGGACGGACGTGCCGGTGAAGCTGGTCACCGCGCGCGTGAAGCTGGGCCAGGCCGATCTGATTCTCCCGAACACCCGGCGGACACAGCAGCGCCTCGAAAACTATCTCACGGGTCTCGTGGGCCGCGACGCGCCGGACGCGTACACGATCCCGCGGGAGTGCTTCGAGGGCGACGCGGTGCCAGGCGTCGACTTCGCCGAGCAGCTCCTGGCCGACTTCGAAGACGAGCACGGCCACTGGAAGCGCCGCGGACCCAACGAAGCGCGGGACTCCTGGCGGTACAGCCTGGTCATGGCCTGGCACTTCAAACGCAACGGCCAGGACTGGGCCCGGGACACGCCGCGCGGCGGACAGCGCGGCCCACGTCCTCGTCCGCGGCAGCGTCCCCCGGCCGGTCCGGGCGGCGGCTTCGTGGGCGGCGGGAGAAGTTTTCTGGCGACGGATCGATAACCCATGTCGCGCGGCATAAAGACGCGCGGCCCACAGCGAAGGAGCCACGGATGGCGAAGACACGTCGGTCGAAAGCGTCAGAGCGGGCTGAGCCGCTGAACCTGCAGCCGGAACTGGAGGCAGGCTTTGACCCGCAGCTGGACGAGCACGAACGCATCGAGACGGCCGCAGACCTGCGGTCGATTGAGCTGCCGCTGGCCGATCCGCCGGCGACGTCGTATCTCGCGCAGGAGACTGGCCACCTCGACGCGCGGCTCAACACGCCCGCACAGCGGGCCGGCCTCCGCCGCCTGCACGCGGGCCTCGTCGCCGCCGGCGCCCAGCTCGCCGGCGGCAAGCCCGTGGTGTCGAAGGCCGACGTCCTCCGGTACCTATTCGAGCAGCTCGGCTCGTAACCAAACACCGGCGGAGCCGGACCCATCAAATCCGGCCGGCCCGAAAGAATCCGGCGCCGGACGGGCGGATCGGCGGCGCGCGCGGGCACGGCCCGTGCTATCGTCCGCCAGCCATGTCGACGCTGACCTCAGCCAGTACCCGAGCCGAAGTCCTCGCGGCCTACTACGACAATGCCTCGTATGAAGAAGACGCCTCGGTCGCGAAGGCCAAAGCCTTCGTGACGGCCTGCCGCTTCCTGCTCAAGCGCGATCCGCAGCGCAGCCGGCACGGCAACTCCGAGACGCAGCTCGACACGAGCGCGATCCGCCAGGAACTGGAGGACGCGCGCGCGTGGATCTCCGCGCACGACACCTCGAGCGCCGCGAACCGCGGCCGCTGCCTGCACCCGTCATTCGCGCACTTCCGCGACTAGCCCTGCACCGCCGGGAACCTGATGCCCCGACGCTCCCCGATCAACGGCTCGATCTGCTCGCACATGGCCGAGTTGCGCGGCGATTACGACGCCGCCAAGAGCCGCTCGAACCGCTTTCTGCGGCAGCGCGCGCTGCCGTCCGGCGGTGCGGGAGCCGACTGGCACATCCGGAACCAGACGCACTTCCTGACGATGCTCGAGCTGGCCCGGGAGTTCGAGCGGAACGAGCCGCTTCTCCGCCAGGCCGTGCGGCGATTGAAGAGCAACGTCAACGTCGGCGGCATGGCCCTCGACCCCGAGACCGGCGACAAGAAGGTCGACCGGCACCTCGCGCAGCGCTGGGCGGACTGGTCGGGCGATCGCGGCCGCTGCCACGCTGCGGACAAGTACGACTTCGCGACGATCGCGAACATCGCCCTTGCGCGGATCGTGCTGGACGGCGACGTCTTCGGGCTGCCGCTGGCGGACGGCCGGCTGCAGATGCACGAGGCGCACCGCTGCCGCACGCCGGACCGGGCCCGCAAGGACGCCGGCGTGTGCGGCGTCCTCAGCGACGAGCTCGGCCGGCCGGTGCGATATAAGTTCACGAAAGAGCGCGTCGAGCTGGGCGCCCCGGTCCGCGTGAACGACGTCACCGAGATCCCCGCCCGCGACAAGGCGGGAAGACGCCAGGTCTTCCACCTGTTCCACCCCGAGCGCTTCAGCCAGTCGCGGGGCATCACCGCGATCGCCCCCGTCGTCAACGTCGTCGGCATGCGCGACGACCTCGACTTCGCGCAGCTCGTCAAAGCCCAGGTCGCCGCCTGCGTCACGTACTTCGAGAAGGTCGAGCTCGGCGCGCCGGAGTGGTCCGGTGATGGTTCTGCAGAGGGCGAGCTTTCGTTCGACGAATGGCCGAACGGCTCCGACCGCAGCACAGTCGGAATGCACCCTGGAAAAGTCCTCCGCGGCAAGCCGGGCCACAGTTGGGAAGGTTTCAGTCCCAACATCCCGAACTCGGAATACTTCCAGCACGTGCGGCTGATGCTCACGTACCTGGCGATCAACCTCGACCTGCCGCTGATCGTCTTGTTGCTCGACGCCAGCGAGGCAAATTTCAGCAGCTACCGGAACGTGATCGACCAGGCCCGGATGACGTACCACGAGATCCAGCGCTGGTTCGCCTCGCAGTTTCACGCCGAGGTTTACCGCTGGAAGGTCGGGCAGTGGCTCGCGAACGATCCCGAGCTCGCGCGGTTCCAGTCGCAGGCCCTGGAGCGCGGCGACCCGGAGGCCCTGTTCCGCCATTTCTGGAACCCGATCGGCTATCCGTACATCGAGCCGGTGAAAGATCAGACGGCGCACCTGCTCGAGCTGGCGAACGGCATGACCAGCCCGCGGCGGTTCCACGCGAAGCGCGGACAGGAATTCGAGACCGTCGCCGTCGAAATCATCGAGGACCGGGCCTTCGCGATCGACGCGGCCGTCCGCCGCGCGCACGCGCTGAACCAGGCCCTGTCCGTCGAGCTGGGCGACGAGAAGGTCCACTGGCGGGACCTGTGTCCGACGCCGACCGCCGAAGGCATCCAGATTACCTTCGGTAATGAGTCCCCAGGGGAAGGCGGGTCCGCAGGCAACAGCGACACGAGCGCCGGCAGCCGGCAGGGGGCCAGCCGTGCAGCCTGACCTCGTGCTCGAAGGCGCCCAGGACCTGGCGAGCGTGCCGCACCTGGAGCAGTATTTCGGCGTGTGGGGCGTCGAGGAGCAATCCTTCCGCGCGCTGGTGCGTCGGTTCGACGGCTACAACCTGGCCGAGCATCTCGCGCACGTACGCGGGGCTGCGGGACACGTGGACCTCGTGGCCCGGGCCCGGCGTGATTACCGCGTCGCATCGGGCGTGGCCGTGATCGACGTCGCCGGCACGCTGCTGAAGTACGTCTCAAGCATGGACGACGGTACTTCGACGGTGCTCACCCGCCAGCAGCTTCGCCGCGCGGCCGCCGATCCGGCCGTCAACGCGATTCTGTTGCGAATGGATACACCCGGCGGCGTAATCGCCGGGACTGCCGAATTCGCCGGCGACGTCGCCGCGGCCGGCGCAAAGAAGCCCCTCTGGGCCTACTGCGACGATCTGTGCGCATCGGCCGGTTATTGGCCGGCCAGCCAGGCGAGGAAGGTCTTCGCGAACGAGCTCGGCCGCGTCGGCTCGATCGGCGTGTTCACCGTGCTGTACGACCAGTCGGAGGAAGCCGCGAAGCTCGGGGTCAAGGTCCATGTGGTTCGCACGGGAGCCTACAAGGGCGCCGGCGTCCCGGGCACGGAAATCACCGACGAGCACCTGGCCGAGGCCCAGCGGCAGGTCGACCGCACCCACGAGCATTTCCTGAATGCGATCTCGGCCGGCCGCAACCTGCCTCTCGAGAAGGTCCGCGAGCTCGCCGACGGCCGCACGTATTTCGCGGCCGACGCGAAGAAGCTGAAGCTGATCGACGGCGTCCAATCCTTCGACGACACCCTGGCCCAGCTCGCCGAGCTGGGCCTGCAGAAATCCTCCAAAGGGAGAACCCGCGCCATGACCGAGGCCACCACCGAACTGACCGCGGCCGCCGATCCCGTCGGCGCGACGCTCGCGGAGCTGAAGGCCGCCTGCCCCGGCGCCGAGCCGGCGTTCCTGCTCGGACAACTGGAGCACGGCGCGACCGTCGCCCAGGCCACGAGCGCCTTCCTCGCGCACACGCGGGCGGAGCTCGCCAACCGCGAGACGGAGCTCAAGGAGGCCCGCGCCGCCGCGGCCGGGGCCGGCGTCGCCGGCGTCGCTCCGCTCACGGATGACGCGGCCACTTCCGCCGCCGGGAAGGCCGCCGCGGCGAATGCCACCGAGGCCTTCTGGGCCGACGTCGCCGAGCGCGAGAAGGGTGGCCTGAAGCGGAGCGCCGCCGTGCGGCTGGCCGTGAAGTCCGACCCCGAGCGGCACGCCGCCATGCTCGCCGAGGCCAACGCCGCACGCACGACGAAGTAGCCCCCTCGGGGGCCTGATACACGACACGCGCAGGACGCGCGTCTGCCCCACGGGCAGAGGGCCACGGACGGCCCCCTGTCTTTACCACAGTATTGACCGCAGTCACCAAACCCCGATCACGGAAGCCGAGCCATGTCGCAGTTCGTCGAAACCCCCTGTCGCACCTTCGAGGCCGGCGCCGCGATCGGCCGCTACCTGCGCGTCAAACTCTCCAGCGGCAAGCTGGCCGTCGCCGGTGCGACGGACGCCGACATCGGCACGATCGAGCGCGAGACGTTCGCCGCGGGCGACCTCGTGGCCGTGCGGTTGCGTCTCGCGCAGGGCACGCGGAAGATGGTCGCGGCCGGGGCCTTCGACCTGCACGCCAACCTCTACGGCGCCGCCAGCGGCCGCGTGGACGACGTCGTCAACGAGAACTTCCAAGGCATCGCTCTCGAAGCGGCCACGGCCGCCGGGGACATCGTCGAGGTCCTGCCCTACACGCTGGGGGACGACCTCAACGCCCTCGGGGCGATCGACGGGGCGCTCGTCATCGATGAAGACTTCGTCGGCGACTGGGCCGCCGCCGCCACCGCTCTGGGCGGCGAAGGCAAGTATGCCTGGACCAAGACCGAGACGAACGGCCTGGGCGTCACCTCCGTGGACGCGGCCCGCGGCATCGTCAAGTTCGCGGCCGACGCCGTGCTCGAGGCGGCGACCGCGACGCTGTTCATGGAGAATTCGCCGCTCGATCCGTCGAAGGGCGGCATCGCGGAATTCATCCTGGGCGTGTTCGACATCGGCGACGCGGCCGCGGTCGATATCGACTTCGGCCTCGCCAGCGACGATCACGCCACCGATTTCGAGGCGATCGCGGAGTTCATCGCCTTCCACCTCGACGGCACGGACCTGTCGCTCAAGATCCACAGCGACGACGGCACGACCGACACCGCCGCGGTGGACACGACCGTCGACCTGGTCGACGACACGTACTACGTCTTCCGGATCGACTACACGGATCTGGCCGACGTGAAGTTCTACTACCGCGCGCTCGGCGCGAGCGCGTGGACCCGCCTGCTGGACGGCACCACGTTCGCCGTCTCGGCCGCGAGCGCCAACTGGACGCCGATCGTAATGGTCGAGAAGACCAGCGACGACACGACGTTCGACGTCCGCTGCGACCGCATCCGCGTTCAGGCCCCGCGTCTGTAACCGGCGCGTCCGCCGGTGTGAAGTCCACCCCCGACCACCACGACTCAAGGGATTGAGCCATGCCTTCTCCGAACACGTCGCTCGCCACGCTGCGGCCCGATCTGGCGAGCTTCGAGGAATTCGACCTCGAAATGCAGCGCCGCGGGTACATCGGCACGCAGGTGCTGCCCGTGATGGGCGTTGCCAAGCAGTCCGGCACTTTCGGCAAGATCACGCTCGAATCGCTGCTGCAGAACCGCAGCGTGGAGCGCGCGCCCGGCGGCGGCTACAGCCGCGGCGACTGGGACTTCGGGACCGACAGCTTCGCGACCACGGAGCGCGGCGCCGAAGAGCCCGTCGACGACCGCGAGAGCGAGCTGTACTCCGAATACTTCGACGCCGAGCAGGTCTCCGCGGCCCGGGCCTACGAGGCCGTGCTGCAGGCCCAGGAGCAGCGGATCGCCGCGCTGCTCTTCAACGCCACGACCTGGACCGGCGCGTCGCTGACGACCGGCGTCACGAACGAGTGGGACGATGCGGCGAACGCCACGCCCATTGACGACGTCGAAGCCGCGGTCCGCAAGGTCTGGGAAGGCACCGGCCTGTGGCCCAACGCGCTGATGCTCAACCGCCTCGTCTTCCGCAACCTGCGGAACTGCGCGCAGATCATCGAACGGATCACCGCCTCGGGCGCCGGCTCGCCGGCCAAGGCCTCGGACGTCACCGCGCAGATGCTCGCGGCCGTGTTCGACCTAGAGCGGATCGTCGTCGGCGGCAACCCCAAGAACTCCGCGGCCGAAGGCCAGTCGGCCTCGATCGCTCCGATTTGGAGCAACGAGTACGCGATGGTCGCCAAGCTCGCGACCGGGAACGACATCCGCGAGCCCTGCCTCGGCCGGACGTTCCATTGGGACGCCGACGGCTCGATGCCGGGCGGGGCGATCGAGACCTACCGCGACGAGACCGTCCGCAGCGAGATCGTCCGCGTCCGGCACGACGTGCACGAAAAGGTGCTCTACGTGGGCGCCGCGCACCTGCTCTCGAACATCACGACGTAACGTTCGTAGTGGCCGGCTTCAGCCGGCCGAGGCAGACATGACCAGGTACACGGAGCGTTTCGCCGATTCGCTCGCGGTCCTGTTCGAGGACCACGGCGAAACGCTGAGTTTCAAGCCGCACGGCTCGAGCGCCCGCGACGTCACGGGCATCGTCTCGGCCGAGCGGACGATAGAGGACCGGGAGACGGGGGTCGCGACCAGTCGCCAGATCGACGTACTGGTGGGCCGCGACGACGACGATGCCGGCATCGCCACCATCCGCCTCCGCGACGCAATCCAGCACGGCGGCGAATGGTACGGCTTCACCGGCGTCATCCTCGAAGAGGACGCGGCCGCGTGGCTCATCCGCTTCGAACGCTCGATCGAC
>JAHWKJ010000692.1 GCA_019347905.1 Planctomycetota bacterium | reverse complement strand
CGCGAGAAGTACGGCTGAGCGAACGGGGTCAGACCCCTTTGCGGACGAGCGATACTGAAGTTGGACAGCGGGTGAACCGCAAAGGGGTCTGACCCCGTTGGCCGTTACTCCGCCGCCACGCGGTTTCGCAGGACGCCGACGCCCTCCAGCTCGACCTCGACGGTGTCGCCGGGCGAGAGTTCGGCGGTCGTGCCGGGGGTGCCGGTGAAGATCAGGTCGCCCGGATGCAGCGTGACGTGCCGGCTGATGAAGCTGACGATTTCATCGACGCTTTGCATCATTTGGCTGGTGCGCTCCTTCTGGCGGACCTCGCCGTTCAGCCGGAGCTGCATGAGCAGGTTGTCGTAGTCGACCCCGCTGGCGATGAAGGGTCCGCAGGGGCCGAACGTATCGGAGCCTTTCGCCCGCCACCACTGCACGTCATTCTTCTGCCACACGCGAGCGCTGATGTCGTTGCCGCAGGTGACGCCCAGCACGTAGTCGAGCGCCTTCTCTTGCGGCACGTTGCGGGCCTTCCGGCCGATGACGATCACCAGCTCGGCCTCGTAGTGGACGATCTCGGCGTCGCGCGGCAGGACGATCGTGCCGCCGTCGGGGATGAGGCACGATGGGCTTTTGAAGAACGGCTGCGGGATCTGAAATCGCGGCGGCACCTGGTCGCCGCCGCGAGTTTCGCTGGTGCTGGTGGATTCACTGGTGGTTTCGCCGGTCCTGGGATCGGTGACGACTTTCGTGACGGTGGTGATGGTCGTCGTGACGCGTTCGTCACCAAGATGGCTCTTGTAATTGCCGGCCAGCGCGAGCACCTGGGTGGGCTGCGCGGGCACGAGCAGTTTCACATCGCCCAGTTCGTGCAGGCGGTTAGTCTTTTCCCACCTGCCGAACAGATCGCCGGCGAGCTCGCGGACCTTCTCGCCTTCGACGATGCCGTAGGCGACCGTGTCACCGGCGGCGAAGCGGCAGTAGCGCACCGGCGCGTCGCCTGCGGGCGCAACCCCCGGTTGCAGGAGGCTCCCGAATGCGCAGACGGCGACGAATACACAGCAGCGGATGCTCGGCATGGTGGATCTCCGGTAGAGGCTGGAGCGGCTGTGAACCGCTCGCGGGACCGGCCCATCCTAAACCGAGCGTCCGCCGGATTCCACGCGGCGCGTCATTTCGGACCACTCCCTTGCTGGCGCGGCGGGCTATGCCGGTTCCGGGGGAATGCCCGGCAGGTCCGGTTCCGGCGCCGCGGAGCGCTCCAGATCGTGGCGGTCGCCGAGCGAGACGCGCAAGGTCTGCTCGCGGCCGTTGCGCACGACGACCAGTGTCACCCGCATGCCGACCGGCGTCAGGCTCACCAGGTTGATCAGGTGGTCGTGGTCGAGAATCTCGGCGTCGCGAAACTTCAGCACCACGTCGCCCACCTGCAAACCGGCCCGCGAGGCGGGGGTGTCCGAATAGACCTCGGCCACCAATGCCCCGCGCAGCCGCGGCAGCTTGAGGCGGCGGGCGTCGTCGAGATCGAAGGCATCGTCGAGCCGCACGCCCAAATAGGCCCGCTGGACCTGGCCGTGTTCGAGCAACTGGTCCATCACCTGGCGGACGAGATTGCTGGGGATGCTGAAGCCGATGCCGGCGTTGCCGCCGCTGTTGGAGGCGATGGCGGTGTTGATGGCGACGACGCGGCCGTGCAAGTCGATGAGCGGGCCGCCGCTGTTGCCGGGGTTGATGGCGGCGTCGGTCTGCAGGAAGTCCTGGTTGAGCACGCTGCGTCCGCCGCCCAGCTTCAGGCTGCGGCGGCCCTTGGCGCTCACGATGCCAAACGTGACCGACTGGCTGAGGCCGAACGGGCTGCCCATGGCCAGCACCATGCTGCCGATCTCAACCTGGTCGCTGTCGCCCCAGCGGGCCGGCTGCACGTTGGGGACGTCGATCTTGAGGATGGCGATGTCGCTGGCCGCGTCGGTCCACACGCGCAGCGGCTCGATTACGCGGCCGTCGTACAGGTGGATGCTGATCTCCTTGAGATCGGCCCCGCTGATGACGTGCCGGTTCGTCACCACGTACGAGCCTGCCAGCTTGGGGCTGGCCATCACGATGCCGGAGCCGGTTTCCTGTACGCGCCCGCCACCGACACCGCGGTGCTCGCTTTGAATATGCACCACGCTGGGGGCCGTGAGGCTGACGATGCGGGCGAGGCGCCGGCTGCCGTCGAGCAGCGGACCGCCGTCGGTCGAGAGCTCGTCATAGAGACGCTCGGCCTCCGCGCGCGAGACGGCGCGGGCTTCGAGCGAATCGAGCAGTGAGAAGCCGGAGCCGAGGACGAAGCCGCCGGCCAGCGTCAGGCAGCACAGGAGAGCGGTTGAAACGCGTCCGCGGCGCCGCTTCGCCCGGAAAAGGGGACAGTCCCCTTTCGATGAGCCGCCACTTGTCCGTTCAATTCCGCCGGGAGGGGGACAGTCCCCCTTTCTGTGCGAAGCCGGTCGCAGGGATGAACGGTTGGTATTCATCAACGTCTCCAGAGACGCAGAAACCCGGTTTGAACCAAACCGGGTCTCGCGGAACAATTACACACAGCGGCGGCCGTTACAGCCCGAAAAAGGGGACAGGCACGCTCGCGGTTTCACAATTCGAGCGACTTTTCGCCTTATCCGCGGCAGTCCCCTCTTTCAGCCGCGCTAATCCCTCACGTCGATGTCTCCCAGCGTCAGCTCGCGGTCGCTGAGTCGGCCTTCGTGTTCGTAGGCCGATTCCCAATCGGCCTCGAAGTCGAAGCGGTCGATTCCCGAGGCTTCCTGCGAGCGCTGGCAACCGATGCACAGGTGCGTGAAG
>JAHWKJ010000147.1 GCA_019347905.1 Planctomycetota bacterium | reverse complement strand
GTGGCACCCACAACTCCTGTCGCCTCGACGACTTAAAGCTAATTGAACGGTATTGGGGCTAGGCGCGGCCGTTACGCCGGCGGCGCAGTTCGCTGAACAGCCGCGCGTAGCGGCGGCGCGCCGGAGCTTCGGACGTGTCCACGACTGGAGCGCCCGCCGCGGCAGTCGGCGTCGCGGCGACGGCTGGGCGCTTCGCCGCACGATCGCGCTGCGAGTCCCAGTCCTCCTCCGGCTCGACGACGTCGTACTCCGCAGGCACGTCGACGGTGCGGCCGACGAACTCCTGCGTCTCGAAGCACGTGTCGAGAACCAGCGAGGCGATGTCCGCTTCGAGGCTCTCGCCAACATCGGTTTCGCCGATGAGCGCCGGACCGGCGGGGATCTGGAGCGCGTCACCGGGCGGCTCGATCACGTCGAACGCATCGGCCGCGATAATGGCGTCGAGGCTGGCTCCCATGGCACTCAGCGTTTTGTGGGAGGAGGCGTCGCCCGGAGTCTCCCGATGAATCGGGAGCCTGACGGCTCCCGCTCGCCCGTCTTCGCCCGGCCAGGCCTGCGACATGCCGAACCGCACGTCGTCGAGGAGTCCGGCCGGCAGCGGCAGACCGGCGTCGATCAGCGCGTAGCGGTCGATGACTTCGATTTCTTCCACGTGGCTCGCCTCGATGTCGGTAAAGTGCGGTGCCGGAATATCGTGGGGCTCGCGGAGGGCCGGGGAGGCGTCGCTGAGCGTGCATTCGAACCGGCACAGCGTCTCGTCGTTCAGGCTGAGTTCGACGCCGCCCTGCACGTGCACGTCCTCTTCGTCCTCGCCGGGCTTCGATCCCAGGAAGCCCGATGCGCCAGCAAGGGACTTCGGCAAAGAAGTCTGTGATGTCCCTTGCTTGCGCGGCGGGCTATGGTCGTCGTCGTCGCCGTACAGGTCGTCGAGGAACGGGCTGTGAGCGAGCGGAGAAGGCTCCCGAACGGGGTCAGACCCCTTTGCGGGCGAGCGATGCAGAACTTGGGGAGACGGCTGGCCCGCAAAGGGGTCTGACCCCTTCATGGGTTTGTCGTCCAGCGGAGCGCCGAACTCGACGGCCGCGAACTCGACCGGCTCGCACACGTCCGCTGGGATTTCGGTTTCCGAGCCATTGGAGCCTGCAAGAAATCCTTCCGTCGAATCTTCGTAATGAGCGGTTTCGACTGGGTGCTCATCGGGAGCAGACGCAGCCGCATCCTGAGCTTCCAGCGGGGCGTTCCAGTTGAGCGGGAGCTGCTTGAGATCTTCGAGGGCCGAGCGCACGATCTCGACCGTCAGCGGCCGCGTGCCCAGTGCACAACCCAGCAGGAGGGCATGGTCGGCGAGCTGATTCAGACAGCGCGGCACACCGTCGGCCGCCCGGCCGATGAGCTGCCGTCCGTCCGCGGTGAAGGTCTCGTCCAACTCCGCACCGGCCCGCTTCAGCCGTGCGGCGAGGTACTCCTGCGACTCCGAAGGCGACAGCGGCGGCAGCGAAAGCTGGCAGCCGACGCGCTGGTTCAAGGCCTCCAGCCCCGGCTCGGCCAGCTTGTCTTCCAACGGAAGCTGGCCGCACAACACAAGCCGCACCAGCGAGCGGCCGTCGGCCGTGAGATTTGTGATCGCCCGCAGTTCTTCGAGCAGCCGCGCGCTGAGGAGATGGGCCTCGTCCACGATCAACACGAGGCCGCCGCGGTCGCGGACCGACTGCCGGGCTGCGTCCGTCAGCTCCAGCCACAACTCCTGCTCGGGCAGCTTCGAGTAGGGCTGCCCCAGCTCGAACAGCACGGCCTGCAGCAGCGAGCGGCGCGTACTGTAATTGGAGTTCGGGAGGAAGACGGTGATGAACTCGTCGGACAGCCGGCGGCGCAGCGTCTGCGCGAGCACGGTCTTGCCCATGCCGGCCGGCGCCGTGAGGACAGCGATGCCGCGGCCGCCGGAAATCGTCTCGGCCAGCTCTTCCAGGACCTCGCGGGCCGACGCCACAGGCACGAAGGCGTCGGGATCCGGCGTGGCGGCGAAGGGTCGGCGGCTGAGTGCGAAAAACGATTCGTACATGCTGCTGGGTTGAGGGTTGAGGGTTGAGGGTTGAGGGTTGAGGGTTGAGGGTTGAGTGTTGAGTGTTGAGTGTTGAGTGTTGAGTGTTGAGGGACGAACCGGCAGCGGCCACCCGGCTGCCTACCGCCTACCGCCTACCGCTTACCGCCCGCCGTCCGCCGACTGCCTCCGGTATCTCTGTCATCGAACCGGCACAACCGATTTCTTGAGCACCACCGTCACCACCGGAGCAATCCGCCCCCCGCCGCGGCGGTCGGCGCAACAATTGCAGCAACCGGAGACGTGCTCTGAAGTCCCGGTTAGCAGCCAAGTTGCGCCGAGGCATGCCGGACGGGGCGAGGTCGGCCGTTTAGCCGCGACTCGCCAGAGGAGCGCGGACGGCGGGATCTTGCTCTTCGTGTTCCTCTGGCGAGTCGCGGCTAAACGGCGTTCAATTGAGGAAATGCCGCCTCCAGGCGCTTTCCGAGCCTTCGCCTCCGAACTAAAATAGCCCATCGGCCCGACCAGGCCCTGCTGAGCAAGATGCCGGAAGCGACTCTCTTCATCTCCCAACCGCACCACATCCGCCTGCTGTTCGGCGCGCGGGACGAATTCCTCAGGCAGGTTCGAGACAGCCTCGGGATCGATGTCGTGTTGCGCGGCGACGAACTGCGGCTGCAGGGCGAAGCCGAAAACGTCGAACGCGGCTTAAAGGTGCTCACCGAGTTACAGTCCATCGTCGAACGCCGCGGTCATCTCGAAGACTGGCAGGTCCGCGACGTGCTGGCGGGGAACAATGGCGGCGGGTATTCACCCGACGTGCCCGCTCGCGCTTCGCGCGACCTTCCGTCAATCGACCTTCTGGACCGGGCGCGACGCGTCGTCCCCCGCACGCCCGGACAAGCGCAATACGCCGCGGCCATCGCCGAACATGACCTCGTCTTCTGCACCGGGCCGGCCGGCTGCGGCAAAAGTTACCTCGCGGTGGCGATGGCACTCCAGGCGCTCAGGACCGAGCAGGTGCGGAAGATCGTCCTGGTGCGGCCGGCGGTCGAGGCCGGCGAAAAGCTCGGGTTTCTGCCGGGCGACGTGCTGGCGAAGGTCAATCCTTATCTGCGGCCGCTGCTGGATGCGCTGAACGACATTCTCGATTTCGACCAGGTGAAGCGCTACATGGCGCGGGACATCATCGAGATTGTACCTTTGGCCTTCATGCGCGGGCGGACACTCAACGAGACTTTCATCATTCTCGACGAAGGCCAGAACACGACCATCACCCAGATCAAGATGTTCTTGACGCGGATGGGCCAGGACTCCAAGATCGTCGTCAACGGCGACACGTCGCAGACCGACCTCCCGGGACATGTAACGAGCGGTCTCGTCGACGCCATCGAGCGGTTGGCGCACATTCCGGGCGTCGCCACAGTCCAGTTGACCGGACGCGACATCGTCCGGCACCGGCTGGTGCGGGCGGTCGTCGACGCCTACGAGAGTGACGAGGCGCCGCGTTCGTCGCGCAAGAGACAGCGCTGACGATGGCATTGTTTGCACCCAAAAAAACTCGGACGGCCCGGGCGGCCCTGCTTCGCCCGCGGCCTGCGCTCACTTCCTGGCTCGACCGCACCGTCAAGAACCGCGGACTGCTCCTGCGGTTGCTCCTGGTGGCCGTCGCGGCCGGCTTGATGCTCCTGGTCCTCGAAGCCTGGCGGGCCCCCTTCCCCTACCGGCTGGGCGACCGGCCCGACCATGGCATCGCCGCCAAGGTGGCCTTCCAGCGGATCAATCCGGCACGGGTCGATCAGGCCAGATCCGAGGCTGTCGCCCGAGTGCTCCGCATCTTCCGCAACGATCCCGACAAGCTGAAGCAACTCGAGGCGCTGCCGCAGATTCTCCGCAGCAGCTTCACGCAGGTCGCGCTGGCGAAAAAAGTGGAAGACCTGCCGCCGGAGACGCGCTCTGCCTTCGGGCTCACCACGCCGCAGCAGCCGGCCGCCGACGGCAACCCCGGGGACATGAACTTCGAGTTCCAGACGCTCCAGGCGGCGGTGTCCGATGCCGGCATGGGCGCCGGCAAGCGCATCGACGAACTGCTGAGCGAGTTTCAGCGATTTATCGAGCCGCTCGTGGAGACGGGCGTGGCCGATCCGGCGGAGATCAAGCGGCTGGAGCTGCCCTCCGATCGGCCGATCCTCGTGCAGCCTGTGGCGCCGGAAGACGATCCCCAGCGCGTGCTGCCGATCGATGTGCTGTTGTCTGAGATGCTCAAAGAGACCGGCCGGCTGGGCAAGACGTGGAACCAGTTCTCCGAGCTGAGCACGACCCGCACCTGGCTGGAGCGCTGGTTGCGCTCGCAGGTGCAGCCCACGCTGGTCTACCAGGAGGCGGAATGGAACAACGCGCGGGCGGCGGCCCGCGAGCGGGTGGACGAGATCGTGGCCCGCTACTCCGAGGCCGGACTGGTCCGCGAGCCGCTGCCGACCCCGACCCCGGGCGACGATGATCTCGTCGTGCTCCGCGCCGTCTCCGACGCCTTCAAGCGCGGAGACCTGCTGGTCGAACCCGCCAGGAGCGTCGATGAGACATCCCTCGAAGTGCTGCGGGCCGAGTTTGAAGCCGTCGAACGGCACGTCGCCCCGGGGCAGCGCATCGCGCGCGTGGTGACGGTGCTCGTCATTCTCGCCGTGCTGGCGGTGGTCAACGGCTATTACATCGTGCGGTACGAGCCCCAACTCGCGAAAGGCGTGAGCCGCTTGACCCTGTACCTGGCGGTGCTGATCGCGGCGGTGGGCTTGGCGCGGCTGTTGTCGTTCGATCCCTGGCGGGCGACGGTGATTCCGCTGATTGCCGCGGTGATGGTGTTCGCCATCGCCTACAACCAGATGCTCGCCTCGCTGACGGCCCTCACGTTGTGCCTCATCATCACGCTCTCGACCCGCGTGGACCTGGGGCAGTTCGTGATTCTGGTGAGCGTGTGCGCCGCCGCCACGCTGCCGCTGGCCCACGTGCCGTCGCGGTCATCGCTGATCAAGGTCGGTTTCGGGACGGCCGCGGTGTATTTCCTCGTCTCGTGGGGGACGGGCATCCTGGAAAGCCAGTCCGTGGTCGAGGTCTGGTCCGACAGCACGCTCCTGTTGCACAGCCTCCGCGGGGCCGGCTGGTGTCTGGTCGCCGGCTACCTGGTGGCCGGCAGCCTGCCGTTCATCGAATCCAACTTCGGCGTCGTCACCGATATCAGCCTGCTGGAACTCTCCGACGTTTCGCACCCGCTGTTACAGGAGCTCGTCCGCCGCGCCCCCGGCACATACAACCACTCGATGGCGGTGGCCACGATTGGTGAAACCGCAGCCGACCGCATCGGCGCCAACGGCCTCTTGGTCCGCGTCGGGGCGTACTATCACGACATCGGCAAGATGCTCAAGCCGCAGTACTTTATCGAGAATATGACCAAGGGCGAGGCCAGCCGGCACGAGCGGCTCGCCCCCGCCATGAGCACGCTGATCATCATCGGCCACGTCAAGGACGGCGTCGACCTCGCCCGGCAGCACAACCTGCCGCAGCCCATCATCGATTTCATCGAGCAGCACCACGGCACGACGCTGGTGGAGTACTTCTACCACGAAGCGGCCCGGCAGGCGGACCGCCAGCCGGATCACCGCACCGATGCGGAAGAGGCGAACTTCCGCTACCCCGGCCCGAAACCGCAGACGCGCGAGACGGGCGTGATGATGCTGGCCGACGCCGTGGAAAGCGCCAGTCGCGCCCTGAGCGATCCGACACCGGCCCGCATCGAGAGCCTGGTGCATTCGCTGGTGATGAAGAAACTGCTGGACGGCCAATTCGACGAGTGTTCGCTGAAGCTCAGTGAGTTGCACGAGATTGAAGATTCGCTCGTGAAATCGCTGATCGCCGTTTACCATGGACGGATCAAGTACCCGGAGCAAAAGACGGCATGACGGGGTCTGACCCCTTTTTCGGCGGACGATTCCCCCACTTTCACACAATGCCCGACCGAAAAAGGGGTCTGACCCCTCCACGGGTCCACCGACCCGCCTCGTTCCGATGACCGCCGACTACGACATACAGATCCACAACGGCCAGACGGCATACGACATCGATCCGTCGGCCCTGGAGCGGATCGCCCAGCGCACGCTTGAGGCGGAGTGCATCGCCTCGGCCGAAATCAGCGTCGCCGTTGTGGACGACGCGGCGATTCACGAGCTCAACCGCCGCTGGCTGGACCACGACGAGCCGACCGACGTGCTCAGCTTTCTGCTCGACGAGCGCGTCGATGACGGCGGCCGCCGCATCGAGGGCGAAGTCGTATTGAGCGCCGAGACGGCCCACCGCCGCGCGCCGGAATTCGGCTGGGACCACGGCGACGAACTGGCGCTGTACCTCGTGCACGGCCTGTTGCATCTGGCCGGCTATGACGACCTGGAGCCGGAAGCGCGCCTCGAGATGCGCCACCGCGAGCGCGAGATCCTGTCGCTGTGCGGAGTGAAGCTTCCAGCGGAGCGGGCGGCCCCCACCCGGAGGTTCATCCGATGACGACGCGAAACCTCCCGTCGCGTGCGCAGATCTGAAACGTGGGTGATGGCATGGACAGACAAAGATCACCGCTTCTCCGGCCCCGGCAGGGGCGACAGAACGTAGCCCACGGCGCCAGCCGTGGGGAGGCGTGTTTGACATCACCGCCAGCCCCGGCAGGGGCGACAGAATCGGGACTGACGACCCCAGGGCCTTCTGTCGCCCCTGCCGGGGCTTGCCTGTCCAAATGGGCGCCGTCAACCCATGGCTCACGCCATGGGCTACGATCTTCCGCCCCTGCCGGGGCTGCAACGGACCTGCGGGCGGGAGGTCACCTGTGAGCGACTCTCTGCCGCTGGCGACTGCGATCTTGTCGCTGATCGCCTTCCTGCTCTCGTGGGCCTCGATGAGCCTTCGCGAGTTTTCCCGCAGCCGGCTGGAAGAGATCTGCCGTCGCCGCGGCCGCCCGGACCGCTTCGGTCAGATCCTCAAGCAGCACGAAACGGCTCAGCGATCGCTCGACATCGCACTGGCCCTGGTGGTGCCGGCGCTGGCGGCGGTGGTCGTCGTGTGGCGGATGCTCGACCGCTCCGCTCCTCACGGCCCGTGGCAGGTTGTGCTGGCCGTGCTCGAAGCCGCGGGCTTCGTGGTCGCGCTCGTCGCGCTCGTCGCCGCCGTGCCGTGGTCGGTCTCGCGCGTGGCCGGGGAGTCTTACCTCGACCGCGTCTGGCCGCTCGTGCGGTTTCTGCGCATGCTGCTGGCCCCGCTGGAAACACTCGCCGCGGCCATCGATAAGTTCGTGCACAGGCTGAGCGGCGTGCCGCAGGAGGTCGAAACCGACGCGGCCGCTTTCGCCGAGGAAATCATGAGCGTTGTCGACGAAGGCCGCCGCGAGGGCGTGCTGGAATCGCAGGCCGGCACGATGATCCAGCGCGTCATCGAGCTGCAGGAAGAAGACGTGCGGGCCGTAATGACCCCCCGCACCGAAATGCACACCATCCCCGCGGACGCCACGCTCGAAGAAGCCCGCGACGCCCTGCTGGAGCACGGCCACTCGCGGCTGCCGGTCATCGGCGAAACGACCGACGACATCGTCGGCATCCTCTACGCCAAAGACCTGCTCCGCTGCATGAACGGCGAGAACGGCCCGGAGTTTTCGCTCAAGGACCTCGTCCGCGAGCCGGTCTACGTCCCGGAAACCGCCGGCATCGACACGCTGCTGGAACGGATGAAGCGCGAGCACGTCCACATCGCCATCGTCATCGACGAGTACAGCGGCGTGGCGGGCCTGGTGACGATGGAAGACATCCTCGAAGAGATCGTGGGCGAAATCGCCGACGAATACGACCCGCACGTCGAGGAAGAGCCGATCCAGATGATCGCCCCCGGTGTGCTGGAGGTCGAGTCCCGCGTGCACATCGACGACCTCAACGAGGAGTTCGGCCTGGAGCTGCCCGAAGACGAGGATTACGACACCATCGGCGGCTTCGTCTTCTCGCAACTGGGCCGCGTCCCCCGACCGCGCGAATCCTTCACGTGGGGCAAGCTGGCCGTGACGGTGCTCTCCGCCGGCAAACGCAAAATCCACCGCCTGCGGATCGAGATCGTCGAATCCCCGGTTGCGACCTCGACGGAAGGTTGACCACGGCGCTGGCTCGTCTGCGCGTGCGAACTCATGTTGCGACCGCGGTGTGCGTGCCTGTAGGCGGCACGCACCCGGCCTTCCAGGGCCGTTCACGGCCCTTCCGGGCGCAGCCTATCAGACTAGCCCCGGCGTTTTACGCCGGGGGGAACGGAGGGAGCGTTACCTTGGATCTCCAGCCTCGTTTTACGAGGCTTCCTTCCGACCGTGGGCTTCAGCCGCTGCGAACGGCTCAAGCCAGGAACGAAGCCCGGTGAAACCGGGCTGGATGGCATGTGGTCCGATCGCGCCGCAGCCCGCCGTCAACGGCGGGCCTATGACCGCTGCGCGGGGCAAGCCCGGTAAAACCGGGCTGGTGACCTCGACCGGCGGGATCGATGATATGCGGCCCCTGTAGCCCGCTGGCATGTCCCCACCGCCGGCCGCGGCCTACCGCCGCGCCGCGGCAAATGCTAGCCTGCGCCTTTGCCTGACGGGCAGCAGCATGGCACACGCACAGGTGCTTTCGGCGTGCTTTCCCTGGTGAAGCGGCTGATCCGCGGTTTTGAGCTGGGGGTCAGCGGGAAATGGTTTCTGCTTTCGGGGCTGATCGGCGTCGTCGCCGGCCTCGGAGCGATCGCCTTTCACCTGCTCACGCAGGCCGTCCTGTACCTCAGTCTGGGGCTGATCGCGGGCTACTCGCCGGGCGACGCTGCCGGTGAGCACGTGCTCTTCCGCGGCGAACCGGCCGAGCTTCGGCCGTGGCTGCTGGTCGCGGTGGTTGCCTGCGGCGGGCTTGTGTCCGGCTGCATCGTCTACACGTTCGCCCCGGAAGCCGAAGGGCCGGGGACAGATGCGGCGATCGACGCCTTTCACAACCGCCGGGGGCACATTTCGCCGCGGATTCCCCTGGTGAAGACGCTGGCCTCCGCGATCACCCTGGGCACCGGTGGCTCGGCGGGACGCGAAGGGCCGATCGCGCAGATCGGCGCCGGCTTCGGTTCTTTTCTCGGCCAGCGCTTGGGATTGAGCGCACGGGACCGGCGGATCATGCTGGCCGCCGGCATGGGCGCGGGCGTAGGGGCGATCTTCCGTGCGCCGCTCGCCGGGGCGCTGTTCGCCGGCGAGATCCTGTACCGCGATGCCGACCTCGAATCCGAAGTCGTCGTGCCGGCGGCCATGGCCTCCATTATCGCCTACAGCGTCTACTGCCTGTCGCTGCCGGCCGACAAGTGGTTCAGCCCGCTGTTCGGCAGCCGTCTCGATTATCAGGTGGCCAGCCCGCTGGAGTTGATCCCTTACACGCTCTTGGCGCTCGTGCTCGTCGGCGTGGGCATTCTGTACATCAAGACTCTCCAAGGCACACAGGGAATGTTCCGCCGCGTGCCCGTGCCGCGGCACTTCCGGCCGATGCTCGGGGCGGGGCTCGCCGGGCTGGTGGGCGTGGGCCTGTATTTCGCCTTCGACGGCGACCGCCGCGTGCTGGCCGTGCTCTCGACCGGCTACGGATCGCTGCAGGAAGCTCTGCGGCCGGCGGCGGGCGACTTTCCCGGCGGTCCGGGCCTGAAGGTCCTCGTGGCGATTGCCCTGGTGAAGATCGTGACGACTTCGCTGACGATCGGCTCAGGCGGATCGGGCGGCGTGTTCGGTCCCTCGATGGTCATCGGCGGCTGTCTGGGGGCCGCGGTCGGCCGCGTGCTCGCCGACCATGCGCCCGCCGGCCTCGTCACCGAGCCGCAGTCCTACGCCATCGTCGGCATGGCCGGCTTCTTCGCCGGCTGCGCCCACGCGCCGTTCTCGACGATCATCATGGTGCTGGAAATGACCGGCACCTATAACCTTTTGCTGCCCACGATGTGGGTTTCGCTGTTGTGCTTCCTGTTGTGTCGCCGGTGGACGCTGTACGTGAATCAGGTACCCACGCGGCTGGAATCGCCCGCGCACCGGGGCGACTTTCTCGTCGACGTGCTGGAGGGCATCAAGGTCGGCGACGTGTATCACAAGCACCGCAAGCTGTTGTTCATCCCGGAGTCGATGTCGCTCGACGGCATCGTGCACACGCTGGCCAAAACGAACCAGCACTACTTCCCAGTGGTGGACGCCGACGGCCGCCTCGTGGGCATCTTCTCGTCGGACGACGTGCGGACGTGGCTGTACGACCAGACGATCTGGCAGCTCGCGGTGGCCCGCGATGTGATGGTCTCGCGGATCGTCAGCATCTCCCCCGACGACGACCTCAACACGGCGATGCAGCGGTTCACAATGCTCGAAGTCGACGAGCTGCCCGTCATCGACCCCGCCGACCCGGACCGCCTGTTGGGCATGCTCCGCCACGCCGAAACCATCGCCGCCTACAACCGCCGCCTGATGGAGCACAAACGCGCGACGGAGGAATGACTGCCATAAGAGAGGCCTCGCCTGTCGGCGTCCCACCGATGTTCAAGCTGCATTTCACCAACATTGCTGGCCCGGCACTCGTCATTGCACTCGGCATGGCGGGTCGCGCGACTCCGGCGGAATCGCGGCAGCCGCGCCCTCGGACGGCGACGGCCGTGTAATCGCTAGCGGAGAACTGAAGCAGTGGCACAAGGTCACGCTCACGCTCGACGGACCGTTCGCTCAAGAGAGTGACGCGTCGCCGAATCCGTTCACCGACTACCGGATGACCGTCACGTTCCGGCACGAGTCCGGCTCGCCGGTGTACGACGTGCCGGGGTACTTCGCGGCGGACGGCAGTGCGGCAGAGACGTCGGCGGCGAGTGGGACGAAGTGGCGGGCGCACCTGTCGCCGGACAAGCCGGGGCGGTGGAGCTATCGCGTGTCATTCGTGAAAGGGGCGGGGGCGGCCGTCGGTGAAGGGGATGAGCACGAGCCGCTCGCGCCGTTCGACGGGCAGAGCGGCACGTTCGAGATTGGGCCGACGGACAAGGCGGGCCTCGATCTGCGGGGGAAGGGGCGGCTGCAGTACGCTGGCGGGCATTACCTGCGGTTCGCGGGGAGTGGCGAATACTTTCTCAAGACCGGGGCCGACTCACCCGAGACGCTGCTCGCCTATCGCGACTTCGACGGCACCAGCACCCGCAAGGCGCCACTCAAGGTGTACGAGCCGCATTTCCGCGATTGGCGGCCCGGCGATCCCACGTGGCAGAACGGCAAGGGAAAGGGGCTGATCGGAGCGATCAATTACCTCGCCGGTAAGGGCCTCAATGCCATTTCGTTCCTGCCGTACAACGCGGGCGGCGACGGCGAAAACGTGTGGCCCTTCATCGCCCCCGACGACAAGCTGCACTACGACTGCTCCAAGCTCGACCAGTGGCAGATTGTCTTCGACCACGCCCAGTCGCGGGGCCTGTATCTACACTTCAAGCTGCAGGAGCAGGA
>JAHWKJ010000146.1 GCA_019347905.1 Planctomycetota bacterium | reverse complement strand
CAGCTATGTCCCCAAGCGGAGACTGGCCAGCGACCTTGCCGACGTCGTCGCCCGCGTGCTCGACGCGGCCGGCGAAGACCGCTCGATTTCGCGGCTGATGCACCGCCTCGTCCGCACCGAGGCCAGCTTCGTCATCGAAAACGACCTGGAGCTAATCCCCTCGCTCGTCAGCCACCTGCAGCAGGCGGTGGCGGGCATTCGCTTTGGCGACGAAACCGACCGCCTGCGAATCGGCGTGGCTCTCGAAGAGGCGCTCTTGAACGCCTACTATCACGGCAATCTCGAAGTCAGCTCGGCCCTCCGCGAACAGGACCACGCGGCGTACTACGATCTCGCAAAAGAGCGGGCGGGCGCGAACCCGTGGGGCCGGCGGCGCATCTACGTCGATGCCCGCATCTCACCGGACGAATGCGGCTACACGGTCCGCGACGACGGGCCCGGCTTCGATCCCGCCAGCCTGCCCGATCCCACCGACCCCGCCAACATCGAGCGCCCCTGCGGCCGCGGCCTGTTACTCATCCGCACCTTCATGGACGAGGTCGCTTTCAACGGGAAGGGAAATCAGATTACCATGATCAAGCGCTCTCCCGGACCGTCCGCTGCCTTATCCAGCCGAGACGCAGCGATGACCGCGCAAAAACTCTTCACTGTCGAACGTGACGGCGCAGTGCTGGTCGTCGTGCCCCAGCACAGCCTCGGCTCCTTCGTCGAGGCGGAACTGCTGGACCACATGGGCCAGGTCGTTGACCAGATCGAGCGCGGCGGCATCCATGCCGTGGTCGTCGATTTCCAGCACGCCGACTATTTCGGCTCCAGCATGCTCGAGGCCCTGCGGCAGATCTGGAACCAGCTCCGCCGCATCGACGGCCGGCTGGTGTTGTGCCGCGTGTCGGAAGTCGGCCGCGAGATCATCGGCATCTCGCACTTCGATACGGTATGGACGATCTGCGACACGCGCGAAGAGGCCCTCGCGGCCGCCCGGGCTTAGCCTGTGCCTGCGGCCTTTTCACAGATACTCGACGTGGTTCATCATGTCGTGGGGTGTGAGAACGGCATCGATTCCACGCCGCCTCAGTCCGTCAACCACAGACTGAGGCAGGTGCTGATCCGCAAACAAACGGATCGCGTCAGGCACGCAGCTTCTCGCTAAGCTTGGACGGCACGCCTGGCGTCGCCGCACAGGCTTCCTCATGGCGGAGATCGGCTCCGATTTCGTCCCGGTTGTCGAAGTAGTACGCCAGGGCGGCGTGCACGTCAACTAACGTCAAGCCGGGAAAGAAACTCGCGATCTCATCAGTGGAATAGCCGCGCCGTTCGTGCCATACCACGATGTCCGCCACGCGAATTCGATGGCCGGCGATGCAGGCTCGTCCGCCGCATACGCCCGGCGTCCTGGTGATGCGGTCGATGTTGACTATTGCCATGCGCGCAATCTCCCGTGGATGTCTCCCAATTGTAGCAGTCGCCCACGACTGCGGCACGAACAGTTGGGTGCACCAGTCGCAGAGGAAGGCGAAGCCGCGGTGCTTCTGATACTATCGGCGGGCGCACAGCACGCGGCATCGTTGAGAACGCGACGTGAACGCCAGTTTTGACACCCTCATCCGCGGCGGAACCCTCATCGATGGCACCGGAGCCAAACGCTTCCGAGCCGACGTGGCGATCCGCGGAGACCGCATTGCAGCCGTCGGCGATCTGGCACGTGCGGAAGCGGACCGCGTGCTGGATGCGACGGGCCGCATCGTGGCGCCGGGCTTTATCGACGTCCACAACCATTCCGACGGCTGGCTGCTCAAGCGGCCGCACCTCGAAGCCAAGACGACGCAGGGCTTCACCACGGAGGTGCTCGCCGCCGACGGCATCGGCTATGCCCCGGTCGACGAGCACACTTGGCGCGAGTGGCTGTTCTATCTGCGGGGCCTGGACGGGCTGCGCGTCGATGAATACCGCGGCTGGCGGACGCTTGCCGACTTCATGCGGCGGCTCGATCGCGCGAACGCGGAGAATGCCGCCACCCACATCCCCTATGCCAACATCCGCTCGCTTGTCTGCGGCTTCGGACGCGTTGCCGTCGATGACTTCCACGCCCGGCAGATCCGGCTGGAGATTCGCCGTGGTATGGAAGCGGGTGCGGTCGGGCTTTCGACGGGCATCGACTACATTGTGCAGTGCTTTTCCACGACCGACGAACTGGTCGATGCCTGCCGCATCGTCGCCGAATATGGCGGCCTGTACGTCACGCACATGCGCTACAAGCGGGGCCTGCTGCCGGCACTGGCAGAAGCCGTCGAGATCGGCCGCCGCAGCGGCGTAAAGGTGCACATCTCGCACCTCAAAGGCCCCACCGCCGCCGAGGGCGAACGCGCGCTGGAGTACATCGACCGCACCGCCCGGCACGAGGTGGACTTCTCGTTCGACGTCTACCCGTATCAGCCCGGTTCGACGATGCTCTCTTACCTGTTGCCTTACGAGGCCTGGGTGGGCGGCCCGCTGGCGGCACTGGCACGGTTGAACGACCCGCTGATCCTGGCGCGATTCCGCGAGGGGCTCGGCGCGCAGCGGCTCAACCTCGACAAGCTGCGGATCGCCTGGGTCGCCGGCCGCGAGAACGCACAGCACATCGGCAAAACGCTCGACCGCTACGTCGCCGACACCGGGCTCGCAGCCCACGAAGCCCTCGCCAACCTGCTCATCGAGGAGCGGCTGGCGGTGCTGCTGGTGTTCGACGAAGGCGACGACGCCCTCGCGCGGCCGTTCCTTCAGCACGATCTGGGAATGATCGGCACCGACGGCATCTTCTTCGACGACGGCCGCGTGCATCCCCGCATGTACGGCACGACCGGGCGGATCCTCGGCTCCTGCGTGCGCGACCTGCGGCTGTTCTCGCTGGAGGAGGCCGTCCACAAGCTGAGCGGCCGGCCCGCGGAGCGTTTCGGCCTGGCCGAGCGCGGCGGGGTGCGCGAAGGGGCCGTCGCCGACCTGGTGGTTTTCGATCCCGAGCGGGCGATCGACCACGCCACTTACGAGAACCCGCACCAGTTCACCACGGGCATCGAGCACGTGCTGGTCTCGGGCGTGCCGGTGGTGGAAGCAGGACGTCCCTTGGCGTTTGAGCCCGGCGACAGCCTGCCCGGCCGCTTCATCGCCAGTCGGCGGTAGGCAGTCGGCAGACTTCCTTCCCCCCGTCCGCCTACTGCCCACTGCCGTCTGCCTACCGCTCTACCGCCCGCCGGTGAACGAGGGTTTCCCCCACCCCGCAGTCTTCCGTCTCACCGATAACGCCTTTCGCGGCGATTCGCGAGGATACGGGCATGTCAATTTCGCCGTGCCGCGGCCAAAGCGCGGCCTTCGGCGGCCGCCTCCCATTTCCACAAACTGCGAAAGGATGCATCCATGGGCATCTTCAGCCAGAACCTCGACTCGTTTGAGACGCTGTTCGTCGAGCAGCTTCAGGACTTGTACGACGCGGAGCAGCGGCTGTGTGAGGCCCTGCCCAAGATGGCCGAAGCCGCACACGCGCCCGATCTTGCCGAGTCCTTCCGGCACCACCTGCAGGAGACCGAGCGGCAGGTCCAGCGGCTGGAGCGCATCTTCGAGATCGTCGGACAAAAGCCCAAGCGCAAGACCTGCGAGGGCATGAAAGGCCTCATCGCCGAGGGCGAGGAAGTCATCTCGGCGACCGGCAGCGAAGAGGTCAAGGACGCGGCCCTCATCGCCGCCGCCCAGCGCGTCGAGCACTACGAGATCGGCGGCTACGGCACGCTGCGGACGTTCGCCCGCCGGCTGGGCTACGAAGAGGCCGCCGAACTCTTGCAGGACACGCTCGACGAGGAGTCCGCGGCCGACAAGAAGCTGACGGACATCGCCGAGAGCCACGTGAACCTGGAAGCCCAGGCGGTGTGAGCGGCTCCAGGGCCTCGTGAAACTGAACCGGTACCCGGCGGCAGGAGGAGCCGGGCCGCCGGTCGTCATCGTTGCGGCTCACCCCAAGCCCACGGGTTGCAACCCGTGGGCTTCACCGAGCCGCTATTTCACGCGGCGGACGCGGACGCGGAGGCCGCCGGTGTTGTCGGCCAGTTCGCTCCAGGCGTCGTTCACCCGCATGTAGAGCGTGCCCGATTGGGCGGGGGTGAGACGCAGGCTGCGGCCGACAGAAAGCGTCTTCAGCATGGAGTCGCTGGGGGCGTCTTCGCCCGCGGCGGCGGGCGGCTCGGCGCGTATCGCGGCCAGCAGTCTGCCGAGCGGAAGCCCGTCTACATAGCGAAAGCTGATGCCGTCGGCCTCGCTCTCCCACGGCTTGGGCTGTTGCGCGAGGGTGAAGCGGCCGGTCGCCGAGATGTCATAAGTCAGGCCGGCTTCCACGCGTACGCCGCTCGGCTGCCAGCCGCGGGCGGCGTCGACTTCGGCCTCGCGCACCGCGCCGCCGCTTTCGAGAGGGGATCCCGGCCGAAACGCGATGGCCGCCCGTTCGATGTCGTACCCATACTCCAGTCCGTCGATGAACAGCGCCCATTCCGTTTCCAGTTCGTCCAGATCCTCACCGAAGGCTTCATCGAACGCGCGGGCCAACGCCGCCGGAGAAAGCGTCGTCCCAAGCTGCCGGAATCGCTCGCGATACCGCGGGTGCGCATCGAGCAGCTTGCACAGCGCCCACGACCACGCATAGGCATCGTCGCCACTGTAGTCCCAGGCCCGCAAGGAACGCACTTCCGCCAGTGTCCTCGTCCGGCCGTCGGCCACCGCCTGCCGAATCAGCTCGATGCGGCCCAGCGTGCGGCCGTCGCCGGAGACCTCGGCCCGGTCCCGCGGCATCGCGCGGAACACCGCGCCGCCGCCGGCTTCCAGCCGGTGCGTGCCGAACAATTCGGCCATGCCCTCGAAATACCACACGGGCGCCAAGCTGTTCATGCCGCGCATCACTGTCATGAAGCAGTGGGTCGCCTCGTGAACGACGAGGTGCCGGCGATAGTAGTCGAACGTCTGCTCGCGGACCCAGAAGCAGTCGTCGCGATGCCGGCCGTTGAGAAACGGCGGAAGATCACCGGGCACCAGGCCCGCCTCCGCGAACAGCCGGCCGTCGGCCATCAGGTAACCCGTCATCTGGTATGCGCGGCCCGCGCGGTCGGGCGGCAGCGGGCCGAAGTACTCCACCCAGGCGTCGTAAGCGGCGTCGATCAGCGGCGGCAGCACCCGGGCGTCTTCGGGCGCAATGTCGCTGTAGAGCCTCAGCCGCTTCGATTCGTAGCGGCGGATGCCCAGCGCCTCGAGCCGCGCATCGTCGTGCACCGGCCGCCGGTCGGGCGGGCGATATAACGGCTGCCGTTCTGCGTCCGGTGCAACGGATGGCGGACGAGCGGCGTCGTGTGCCGCTTGCGTCTGGACACGCGATGCCGCGACGGCGGGTGCCGGAGCATGGCGATCCTCCTGCTGCGTCCTGTCTCGGCGGATCTCTGGCGGAGTCGCGGCCTTCCTGCCTCCCGCAGGTGCGGCATCACCGGCGCCGCAGCCGCCGAGTAAGAGTGAGAACAGTGCGAAGCGAATGGGAAGCGGCAGCAATCCGTGCATCGATCTCGAAGCAGTCATCCGGGAGGAAACAAAGCAGGCGCTTCAATCCTAGCATCGATGACCGTGGCTGGGGCAGGGACAGCCACCAGGACCGTGGATCGCGGGTGCAATACCCGATCCATCTGCATCGCGGCTCGCTCTCACGAAATGCCCCAGTATCGTTGGCGAATCGCTGGGGCATCGACCCTTCCGCCACCAGTGCGGGCTGGCCGTTCCCAACCGCCGACCGCGCCTGGACCCTGGAACTGGCTTTCCCTGCCCCAGCCACGGAGCCGATTGCGTCCGCCTCCTGCCTCCTGCCTCCTGCCTGCTGCCTACTGCCTATCGCCTCCCGCCTACCGCCTTCCGGTTGCCGCCCGCTGCGCCGCGGGGCTACAATCGGCCGCGCGAATCACGCGGCCCGCAAAGACGCGGCGGAACGAGGCGGTTTTGGCACACAAGATCATTATCGACGCCGACCCGGGCATCGGCGATGCGCTGGCTATTACGCTGGCGCTGATGGACCCGGAACTCGACGTGGTCGGTATCACGGCCACCGCCGGCTGCGTCACGCCCGACGCCGCCACCCGCAACGTCCAAGCGCTGGTCGAGAACCTCGACCCGCTCAAATGGCCGCGGCTGGGATGCTGCGAAACCACGTTGTCCGTTCCCCTGTGGGACGATGCCTTCTCGCTCAACGGGCCCACGGGCCTCGGCGAGTGGGAGTTTCGCGTGGCCGACCTGCACAGTCCGCGCGAATCGGCCAAGCTGCTGACCGACCTCGTCCGTGCCGATCCCAACGCGATCACGCTCCTGACGCTGGGTCCGCTGACGAACCTCGCCGTCGCCTGCGAGCGGACGCCGGATTTCCTGAGCATGCTCAACGGCCTCGTCTGCCTGGGCGGGTCGGTTCGCGTCGGCGGAGACATCACCGCGGCGGCCGAATTCAACATCATGGCCAACCCCGAGGCGGCGCGGCAGGTGCTGCTTTCGCCCGCGACCAAGACGCTCGTGCCGCTCGATGTCTCGCGGCGTCCCGTGCTGTCGTTCGACCAGTACGACCGCCTGCAACTCGACCCGGATACGCACGTCGGCCGCGTGCTGGGGCAGCTTCTGCCGTACACCTTGCGGGCCTATCACCAGCATCTCGGCCAGGAGGGCATGCACCTGCACGAGGTGACGGCCCTCGCCGCCATCGCCCAGCCGCAATACTTCGAGCGCAAGGCGATGGCGATGGAGATCGAGACGTACGGCGAACTGACCCGCGGCATGACCGTGTTCGACCGCCGCGGCGTTCCGCAGTGGCAGACGAACATCGACGTGATGATCGACGTGGACCCGCAGGGCGTGCTCGATTACCTGCAGCGCGTGCTGCGATCCGACCCGTCGCAGGCGCCGCTATGAAAGACAGCATGCCCGAAAAAGGGGACTGTCCCCCTCCGCACAAGGTCCGAGCAACTCCAGACCACACAACCGAAGGGGACTGTCCCCTTTTTCGGGCATGGCCGGTTGTCCCATGAGACGCAGCAAGACTCTCGATCGCGTGCGGAACCGCCAGGCGGCCCGCATCTGCAGCCTCGGCCACTACATTCCGGCGTTCGTCAAGCACGCGGCGCAGTTCGGTTTCGACTGCATCTGGCTCGATCTGGAACACCGGCACATTCCTTATCCCCAGGTGCAGTCGCTGTTGGCGCTCGCGCATCTGTACGATATTGACGTGATGATCCGCGCCCCGACGCTGGAAAAGGTCGGCCTGTACCGCTACCTCGAAGACGGTGCGGCCGGGCTGATGATCCCGCACGTGAGCACGCCGGAGCGGGCGCAGATGCTGGCCACCTCGGTGAAATTCCCGCCGCTCGGTGAGCGCGGGCTGGACGGCGCCGGTCTCGACGCGGAGTTTCTCACCGGCGATAGCGCGGCCTATCCGGGGCGGGCGAATCGAGAGACGTTCCTCGTCGTGCAGATTGAAACTCCCGAAGCCGTCGAAAACGTCGAAGTCATCGCAGCCGTCGCGGGCGTCGACGGCCTGTTCGTCGGCCCGGGCGATCTCGGATTGCGGCTGAAGCACTCCGTCGACGGACTGACGATCGACACCGCCGTCGAACGCACGGCCGCCGCGTGTGCCGCGAGCGGCAAGGCTTGGGGTCTGCCGGTGGCGACGCCGGAGGAACTCGCGCGCAGGCGGAGCCAGGGCGGTCAACTGTTGGCCCACGGCGGCGACTTCGGCGCCATCGTGCGGGGGCTGCGGGAGTGCGCCGCGGCCTTCACATGACTCGCGAATCAGCCGGCACGCGCTAGCATCCGGTTCGAGCATCCTGAAACCGCGGGCTGGCACCCGGCGGCTGATGAACTGAGAGACACAGCTCGTGACGGCTCTCTCCGGCAAGATCGCGCTCGTTACCGGGGCCGGCCGAGGCATCGGCCAAGGCTGCGCCCTCGAGCTGGCCCGCCAGGGCGCGGCGATCATCATCAACGATCGGCCGAAAAGTCCGGACCTCGAGGTCACGGCCGGCGAAATCCGTTCGCTGGGTGGGCAGTGTCTCGCCGTCGAAGCGGACGTCTTCTCGCGCTCCGGCTGCGAAGAGCTCGTCCGCACAGGACTCCGGGACATGCAGCGGATCGACATCCTGATCAGCAACCCCGCCTACAGCCGCCGCGGCACGTTCCTCGACTACCCCGCGGACGAATTCGAACGCACGCTCAACGGCACGCTCACCAGCGGGTTCCACATCAGCCAGCTCGTGGCCCGGCACATGGTCGAGCGCGGCGGCGGCGGTAAGATCGTGTTCATCTCCAGCGTCCAGGCCGAGATGCCGCTGGGCCTGTGCACGGCCTACGGCGCCGCCAAGGCGGGCCTCAACCACATGATGCGGTCGATCGCCGTCGAGCTGTCCGCCCACCGCATCAACGTCAACGCCATCGAGCCGGGCTGGATCGACACACCCGGCGAGCACGCGACGTTCGGCGATGAAGCGATCCAAGCCGAAGGCGGGCGGCTGCCTTGGGGACGGCTGGGTCTGCCGGAAGACATCGGCCGCGCCGCCGCGTTCCTGGCATCCGACGCCGCCGATTACATCACGGGGTCGGTCCTGCCGGTGGATGGCTGCTTCCGCTACAAGGACTGCCGCGTCTCAAGGCCGGGTGACGCATGAAGCGGATCCTCGTCATCGGCGGCGGCTCGATCGGCGAACGCCACGTACGGTGCTTCCTCCGCACGGGACGAGCCGAGGTGTCGCTGTGCGAGCTTCGCGACGACGTCCGCCGGCGACTCGCAAGCGACTACGCGCTCGCCGGCACGTTCACTTCCCTCGACGAGGCCCTCCGCGAACGCTTCGATGCGGCGGTCATCTGCACGCCCGCGCACCTGCACGTGCCGCTGGCAATGCAGATTGCCGAACAGAACCTCGGGCTGCTGATCGAGAAGCCGCTCAGCACGTCTGTGGATGGCATCGACGAACTGGCGGCGGCCGTCGAGTCGCGGCGGCTGCCGGTCTCGGTGGCCTATGTCCATCGGCAGCATCCGGCGCTGGCGGCGATACGGCGGGCGATCGGTACAGAGCGCTTCGGACGGCCCGTGCAGGTTGTCGTGACCGCCGGGCAGCACTTCCCGTTTTACCGTCCGGCTTACCGCGACATCTATTACGCCAGCCGCGCCACCGGCGGCGGCGCGATTCAGGATGCGCTCACGCACATGCTCAACGCGGCCGAATGGCTGGTCGGTCCGGTGACGCGGCTCATCGCCGACGCGGAGCATTGCGTGCTCCCGGGTGTGGAGGTCGAAGACACGGCCCACATGCTGACGAGGCACGGCCCGGTGCTCGGCGCCTTCAGCCTGAATCAGCACCAGCCGGCCAATGAAACTCTGCTGACTGTACTCTGCGAACGCGGTGGCCTGCGTCTCGAGGCGCACGTGGGACGCTGGCTGTCGTGCACCGAGCCGGGCGCGCCCTGGCAGGTCGAAGAGGAGTTCCGACTGGAGCGTGACGACCTGTTCGTGCGGCAGGCGAATGCCTTTCTCGACCAGTTGGCCGGCATGGCGGAACCTGCCTGTTCGCTCACGGAGGCCCTGCAGACACTGCGGGTGAATCTGGCGGCGCTCAAGTCGCTCGAAACGGGTGCGTGGATCGAACCATGACGGAGCCGACCGTTCAGACGCTGTTCGACCTCTCCGGCCGCGTCGCGCTCATCACCGGCGGCGCGGGACATCTCGGCCGCTCACTGGCGCGGGCGCTGGCGGAAGCGGGTGCGAGCGTCGTCGTCAGCAGCCGCGACCGTGCCCGGGCGCAGGCAGTGGCCGACGAACTGCCCCGCGTGGGTAACGCCGTACATGACGCCGTCGTGCTGGACCATCTCGACGAAACATCGCTGAACGCCGGCTTCGACGCTGCCCTCGCAGCCGCAGGCCAGTTCGACATCCTCATCAACAACGGCCAGCAGGGCCACTCGTTCGATCTGACGAGCGTGACGGCGGAAGCCTTCAGCCGCGATCTGCAGAACGCCGTCGGCTACTTTCTGCTCGCCCGCCGGCTGCGCGACCACGTCGTCAGCCGCTCCGCCCCGGGTTCCGTCGTCATGGTCGGCTCAATGTACGGCGTGGTGGGTTCCTATCCGGACGCCTACGAAGGCGTATGCCCCGCCAGCCCCGTCCAGTACCACGCCCTCAAGGGCGGCATCCTCCAGATGACGCGGCACTTGGCCGTCTACTGGGCCAGGGATCACGTCCGCGTCAACTGCCTCAGCCCCGGTCCCTTCCCGTCCGAGAAAGCGCCGTCGGAAATGGTGGAGCGGCTCAAGCTCAAATCCCCCATGAGGCGCATGGGGAAACCTCACGAATTGAAGGGCGTCCTCCTGCTCCTCGCCAGCGACGCCGGCAGCTACATCACTGGCCAGAACCTGCTCGTGGACGGCGGCTGGACGGCCTGGTAGCGCCTGCGTGCGCAGTCGTTGAATCACCGAACATTTTCGGTCATGCTGGGCAAAGCTCAACATCGATAGGGTGCGGCACGGACGCGTCCATGCCAGTTGAGAGTACGCTCTAGTTTGAACATCCCGCCGCAAAGAGCTGCGTCCCCTTCAAACTCCGTTGCAAATGAAACGTCGCCTCGTCTCAGTATTTACGATTCTCGCCTGGGCGATCTGCGTCGGCGTTGCCGCGTGCTGGATCAGCAGCTACCGCATTCAATTCAACATTGTCTGGACGAATGGCAGGACGCACAACCAACTCGTCTCCTACAAGGGCGCGTTGTACCACGTCCAGAGCGAGAACTGGTGGCGAAAGGAAGCACTCGCCATCCACATCGATTCCGAACCCGGTACTGCCGATATTGCCAATTGGCCCGGAGTTCGTGTCGACAAGCAACACGAGGCCTTTGGGATCACGAAGATCACTGGCCAATGGATGGCCCCTCCCATTCAGGTACCACCGAACACGGAATTCAACTCTGCCGGCAGCTCAATCAAGCCGGGCACGATGTACTACAGCAGAACGCCGATGACAATTCGTGGCGTTGAATATTGGCTTTTCCTCGTCGTCCCAGGATCGTGGTTAGTCGGTCGCCTCTTGGGAAAGATGAGGGGAGGAACTTCTCCAGAAGCGCCGCCTTCGAGCGTTTCACACGGCTGACTGCGCTCCGTTTCCGGCCGACCGCCGAGCGTTGCGCCTCGCGCAATCGCCCGCCTTCATTTATGCAGACGGCGGGGCCGGGAGACTGGTCGGCTCCGTCCGCCGCCGTCCTGCCAGACGAGTGGCTTGATCGGCGCTGACCGTTCGGGTTCCATAGGGCTGAGACTTTCGGCTCGATCGGGGAGGCCGCTGGAGTTCGATGACGTCTGCCGCCACGCACTCTCATCCGGAGGACGATCCGGCGCTCGCCGCGCGGCCGGGGGAGAACCAGCTTATCTGGACCGGTGTGGCTGACGTACGGCGCCTTCTATTTCTGCCGCACGAACCTGTCGGCGGCGCTGCCCGGCATCGAGAGGCCGGATCAAAACCTCGGCGGCAGCGGCGACAGCGTTGCTGCCGCCGCGTTCGCGGCTCCGGT
>JAHWKJ010000145.1 GCA_019347905.1 Planctomycetota bacterium | reverse complement strand
GAAAGGCGGTGGTCATTCTCCTTGGCCTGTGTGCCGCCGCCGGCGCGTCGTACCTGGCATACGAGATCCTGTGGAGCAAATGAGGACGCACGAGCGTCGAGACACGTCGATGACCCGCGAGCTGACGCGCTATCAGAGCGAGTCGCCGCAATGGCACGTATGGGCTGAGATGACGGTCGATCGACGGCTGAGCGGGAGCGGCAGGTCAATCGGTCACCACGATCTTGAACTGACTCTGCGGCAGTTGGGGATTGCAGCAGCCGTCCTCTGAAGCGCTTCCGTGCTAGTCAAAGAACGTCAGACTGAATGGATCGCAACTGACATCGTCGTTCGGGCCGGACGTGTTCGCATTGTTGCAGGGGGTTCCACACGGATCGGGCCCGGGAAAGCAATATCGCATCGACCACACACAGGATGCCGGAGGACCGCACTCCAGCGTGATCCTGATGTCATCGTCGTCGCAGAAGGTGCCCGCTCCTTCCCAAGCGGCCTCGCCGTTGTTGAAACTCGTCAGGGCGAGCGGAATGGTGGCCCCATTGGCACACTGCTCGTCCAAGAGGCCAATCTCTTCGATCACTTCTCGCCGAATTGCGAGGCAAAAACCCACCAGGCGGCTTTCCTCGACCAGTTCGTCAGCATGCTTTCGGCCCCAATCCCAGGCGAAACCGTCCAGGTCCTGCAGGCTGTCATAGTCGATCGGCACCTGCTGCGGACCGCTGACGCTGTTGGAGACGGGACCGACAAGGCCGACATCCGGCTGCGTCTCGCATGCAGCCAGCATCCTGCGCAGCCAGCCAGTCGTTGCGACGGTGTCGTTGTTCAGCAGGAGGGCGACGTCGCCTTTGCTCGCGCGCAGGCCCTGATTACAGGCTGCTGGGAAACCACGGTTTTCCGGATTCTCGATCAGCCGCACGTCCCGCATCGACCTCACCAACTCGAAGGGAGCGAGCGTGTTCTGGCGAATGCTTTCCAGGCAGCGCCTCGTGTAATCGAGCGTGTTGTGCGTCACCACCACGACCGAGGCCAGTCCGGAAGGCCGCCTTTGACGCGGCAGCGCGGTGAGCAGGAACCCGGCCGCGAAAAACTCTTCCGCCTCGTTCGGCAACGAACAGTTGACGTGGAATCCGGCGCGACACTCTGCCGGCCGACCTGCCTGCACCCACTCACGGTGTCCCGGCCCGGCAAGCGGCCACGTCTGCCGAACGTCGAATCCGGCGCGAAACAGCCGCTTCTGAATCTCCCGCCGCGTGAAGAATCGAAGCGGCCGATCGTTTCCGTTCCTGCCTTGTGACGGCCATCGGCCACCCAGGAGGGAGTGGAAGCCCTTCATGTACTCGTGGATCAGACCTGCAAGGAAGATCTGCTTCACATCTCCATCGGCCGTCTCTTTCCGCTGGGGCGGCCAGGGAAACCGTGCGGGATCGAAGCCGCTCGGAATGACCGCGACTCGGCGAGCGAATGGACTGACCATCTCGGCGATCAGAGGATTGACGACCAGCACAGCTTCAGCCTGCTCGAATGACCGGCGGAGCCGGCGCGGGTAGTCCTCGGCGGCGAAACCGGCCAGCTCCCGTTCCGCCTGGTGGAGTCCGCCCGAGAGCCCGCTGAAGGCGGACACGCCGGTGCGGCAGGCATCGGGCGTCGCCAACTGATGCCGCGGGCATTGTTTCGGATTGCCGGCCTCGTCCATCAGCAGCCAGACATTATTCAGCGGGCAGAGGCATTCGAGGGCCGCGAGCCTGAGGAACGTCCGATACCGCAGCATCGCCTCAACCAGCAGCGGCTTCATGTTCCAACTGTCGGTCACGATTACGGCATCTGGCGCGAACCGATCGACTGCCGTGCGAAAGCGGCGGGCGATCGTGGGCGCATTCCACTCCGCAGGCTGGAACAAGACCGGCTCTGCGGGCGAGATTGTAGGCTCGCTCACTTCGCCAAGTCGCCAGGGGCCAAAGACCGCGTAGAAATGCCGCACGCAATACCCGGCCCGTTCCAGGAACGCGGCCGCTTCCGTCGTGTGGACGATGCCGCCACCGGTGGACGGCCAGTTGAACAGCAGGCTGAGAATTGCGATTCTCCGCCGCGTCCTTGCGGACAGTGAACTGGCGGAACGATCGCCGATCGTGCTCCGCACATTCGCGACGCTGGTCGAATCTGGCAAATGCCCACTCGAAAGGACCGCCTCCACGAGCGAAAGGTTCCGTGCCGCGGTGTCGCAGTCTGCATCGAGTTCCGTGGCCCGGGCAAAACTCTGGCGGGCCGCGGTGAAATCGTGCTCGATGGCCGCAATCGCCGCGAGATCATTCTCGATTCGAGCAGCCCAAGTCCGCCCAGCCGAGATCGTCGGCGAGGATCAGCACGACGTTCGGCTTCGCAGGCGGTGCCGCTTGCGCCTCGGGCGACGGACGAAGGGCCACCAGGAGAAGGGTGAGCGTCGGAATCAGGTGCTCTCGGAAAGGCATGGACGGCGGGCCGAACGAGAACTGGATGTTCTACGATCGCGGCCTGGACGAAGCGAACCTGGGGCGCGACGACGCATTCGCCAACCAGCTCGACTGGCTGGATGCGTCCTGACGGTCGTTCACATCCCAGAAAGCGAGCGGCAGCCGTGAGGTGAAGACGCAACAGGCCTTCACGACTCGGAGCGGCGCCCCACATCCAGTGGCTCGCTCTCCAGCGGATACGCCCCCACGTCGGGGCGTCCCTCGATTTTGCGCAAGGGGTCGGGCCATTCCGTGGGGATCGTCACGCCGGCGCCAGCGGCCGGGCTTCCCGTCTGCAGCCGGTAATCGTTCGCGGCGTCTGGCTCAGGCGAGTACGAGCGAAACCGCGGATCCGCCACGACCGCATGCGTCGTCGAGCCGGGGTCATAAATCGCACGGCTCTGCTCGAACGCCGCCGACTTTCGATACTTCGCGAACAGCGCATCCGCCTGGCTGGGCGTGGCGTGGGGCGACCAGTAGAGGTTGCCGTCACACGCGGCGTTCTGTTCCGCGTTTGGTGGCATGAACCCTGGCAGGCGGGCGTGGTGGACGAAGATGTTGTTGAACGTCCGCCGGGGATGGCCGGACCCGGTGTGTCCCACGGTGCCCATGGCGGCGTCGCGGTCGCTCTCAGCCGTCACGAACGTGTTGTGGTAGATGTTCATCGCCGACCATGGCGGGCTGCCGTGGTCGCCGAGCATCTTGCCCACCGTCAGCCCCGGTTCCTCGCTGAGCGTGCTGGGCCGGCCGGTCTGCACAGGACGGCGGAGGTCGAACTCGTTTCGGTAGACGAATACCGTATCCCGCGTGATCGGTTCCGGCCCGCCGAACGCCAGCGCTGTCAGCACCTGGCGGAATACGTTCTGGAAGAGGTGAATCTCGGGATCCTGCTGCTCGAGACGGTGCCGCAGGTACATGGGGCTGAGGTACACGCCGTCGTCCTGCATGTTCTCCACGAGGTTATGGTGGAAGCGGACATTGATCGCTCCCAGGTACAGACCATCGTGCGCATCGGTGAATTCGCAATGGGCGATGTCCCAGTCGTCGTTCTGCGGAAAGGCGTAGACCGACGACTCGCGGCCGGAGTCGACGACCAGCACGGCGTGCGTGTTGAGCCGGCTGATGTTGCGGTGCGGCCGGCCGGGATAGTCCCGTTTGCTGCCGTCTCCCCGAAACGTCCAGGGAGCCAGGTTGCCGTAGAAGCCCGAGTTCTCGATCCGCAGATGCCGGGTGCCGATCGCGCGGAGCCCGTAGGTTCCACACCACACAGTCACGTTGTCGAACAGCACGTGTTGGGCCTGGTCGAGGACCACTGCGTCGTACCCGGCCCCGCGAATCACCAGATCCTGAAACCGCACGTGTTCCGCTCCATCGACCCTCAGCGGGATCGAGCGAAACGCCGCCAGCAGGAGCGGCAACTTGCGCGGGTCGGTCGGGCCGCGGTAGTTGGGAAGCGGCTCGGGCAGGTGCGTATGCGCCAGCCGCGCGTGCACGTAGCCAGTGCCGGCGTCGTACCAGATTCCGGGACCGCAGTAGAGTGGCTTGAGGTCTGTTTCGTCCCGGCGGTCCCAGTCCTCCCAGTCGACGACACCGCTGTCCGACCGCAAATCCTGGGCGTGATAGTATGTCTGCAGGCCGACCATCGAATCGCCGAACGAGCCGAGCGCCTGCCGCAGGTTCGGATACCTGCGGGCCGAACGGTATTCGTCCTCGGCCCCGCCGGCGAACGGTTCCCAGGCAATTTCCGGCTGCTCGAAGAACTCCCGCAGGGAGCCATCGATTACCGCCCGCTCCCCCGGAAAGCCGCGGATCGTGATCGGCGCGTCCTGCCGGCCGGCAACCGAGACGAGGACGTTCTCGTAGTACGTCCCACCTCGCAGGCAGAGCGTGTCGCCCGGCTTCACGCGCCCCAGCCCATGGGCGATCGTCCGCCAGGGGGCGGCTTCGGTCCCGTCGTGTGTGTCGTCACCGCGCAAGGCGTCGACGAAGTACGTCGGCCCCTCGCCCAGCGCTCGCTTCGCCGGTGCCGGTTCGGTTCGCAGCGGAGGGTGAGATGATTGCGCAACGCCCTCTATCGGCACGAGGAGCGGCAATGAGACGACCAGGCATATGGTCCGCAGCATGTTTGGTCCTTTCGAATCGTCGGTCGCCACGTCGGCCAGACGTCTCCCCAATCGAGTCGGCCAGCGAGCGGCCCGTAGTAGCGGGACTGCTGTCACCTGCCGGGAGGCTATGGGCGGGATTGCGGCTGCGGCTGCGCATGTGTTGCGCAGTCGGACGGGTTTCGACGATCGCCTTCCAAGATTTCGAGCCAGACCGTCGCGCCGTGTTGCGACAGTCGGCGCAGCTCTTCGGTCGTCATCGCGCGGCCCACAACCAGAAGGTCGTCGACTGCTCCGATCAGTGGAGCGAGCGAGGCGCTGCCGCGGGAAAGGCTCGTCAGCGGTCCCGGGTCGCCGCCCACGTGAAGATTGGTCAGCAGCGTGACCGGTCCTTCCGGAACAGTGCCGGCGCCGATTTCCTGGCCATCCAGAAAGAGCTTCACCCGTCCGGCGTCGTACGTGGCCGCGATCGTGTGCCAGCCGCCGTCGGAAAAGCTCCCCCGTCCCTGGATTTCGCGGCCGTGCACGACCAGCCGCAGGCAGCCGAAATCCGCCTCGCCTCCGGAGTCGAAGTCGAAGATCAGCTCCTTCATTCCCACCGGGCCGTGGCGTTCGTAAGGCGGCTCATTCGTCCTGACGGCATACGGCTCCCACGCGCTGAAGCAGCGCATCGTTCCAACACTCTTCGGCTTCACACAGGCCGCCAACGTGAACTGCTCTCCGAGGCGAAACGTCCCGTCGATCTCCAGGTAGCTCCAGGGCACGGCGCCTCGTCCCTGGTATGCGGTCTCGGCGCAAAGTCGCAGACCGTGCTGGGAGCGGGGATCGAGGAACATCGCTTCCGATTCGCCGAAGGCGGCGCTCTCCGCACGCCCTGCCCGAGTTCCGTTGTCATCCACCTGGACGGCGTTGTGGAAGTACAGCCCCTGGCTGCCGTCCTCCGCCAGACGGTCGGTTGCCGAGGTGCCGGGATCCCCCTCGAACGTAAACAGAACGCCGAGCTCCGGCTCGATACGCTCGACTTCAAGATCGGGTCCGGCCGAGAACGAGAAGAGCGAAGCGTTCTGCATCTGGAAGCGCAGGCGGAGCGGCCGGCGGGGCAGGTACCGGTGCTTCTCCCACCGGACCGTCTGGTTGGTGCTGTCGCCCTGGAGAGGAACGCAATCCTCGAGACCATAGCCGGGCAACGGCCGGCCGGAGCCATCGAGCACTTCCGCCCTCAACCAGCCACTGGCCCGGTAGTTGACCGCCAGAGCGCCGCCCGGATTCCGCAGGACTCTGGTCGTGACGGTGCCGGTCTCGGCACCGGCGTCCAGCGATGCGAAGCCGTCCTTGCGGAGCGTCGCCAGACCCAGCCCGCGGACTCGATCGTCTTCGCGGCCGTAGGTGTCGTACTCCTTGCGTCCGAAACCGTGCGTTTCACTACTCCCGTAGTAATAGAGCCGGATCGAGTTCCCGTCGATCAGCGGGTGATTGGGGACCTTAATCATCCCGGCATCCCAAGAGCCCGATGGGCCGTTGGGAAGGATCGGCTCTCGCTCGCCCGCAGTTCGCTGCCAGCGAAGGCCGTCGCGGCTGGTGACCAGCTCGATGAAGATGGGGCCGTCTTTCCAGCCGTCGGTGTTGTGGAAGACTTCCAGTAGCCCCACATACATCGATTCGTAAGCGAAGGCGCTAAGACTGTAAAACTCGGTGCGCTGGCCCGGCTTTGTGACCCAGCGGTCGTCGCGAACATCCGGAACCAGCATCAGTTCGGCCGTGGGCCATCCGCGGCCGAAGTCCTCACTCGCAGAGAACCCGACGCAGCGCCGCTGAAAGCCGCGAACGTGGGTCCAGATCTTCGGTGTCCCGAAATAGCGCCGCCGGTGGGGGTCCCAGCCGAACAGGCCGGTATCGGAGCGGTCCCGGAACAGCGGAGCGTCTGCAAGCTCTGTCCAGTGAATGCCGTCGCGGGAGCAGGATCCGTATCGGCCGCCCCCCTTGTTCAACGGATCCTTCGTCTGTAGCTGGCGGGGATCGTATCCGGTGCCGATCATCTTGTACTCGCGGCCCCGGTCCCAGGGTGTGTGGATCACGGAGATGTTTCCGCGGCTCTCCCGGGAGTCCCGCGTCAGGCGCACGGATGCTGTCCAGTTGAGCCCGTCGGCGCTCGTGATGAGCGAATTCGCATTCACCCACTTGCGGTAACCGGCACCATCGGCGTCCGGCAGCACTGTCCCGCGGCCGATCTTGTTCGACAGGCAGTCGAGCGGATTCTCAGCGTGCTTCTGGAAGGCGTGGTAGCGCCGCGTGAGCCGCGATCGGCTTTCGATCGGGAAGTCATCCACGAAGAGCTGCCACGGCCCCGTCAAATCGCCGAAGCCGCGGGGCTTCTCGTCCGCGTCCGACGGCAGGCTCCCGGCCGCCCCGACAAAGACGGCGATGCAGATCGTCAGGACCCGGATCCTCATCGGCCGCTCCCATTCTGTATGGTCAGGGGCCTCACTTCCCATCTGGCGCTCGAACGAGGATCTCCAGCTCTTCCATCCAGGGCTCCTGCTCAATCGGCTTTCGGTCCGTCTCCAGCGTCAGGCCCAGCACGTTGTCGCCGCGAAAAGGAGGACAACGAGCCAGGTCGATTTCCAGCCGCCGACCCGGAAGCCCGCCGCGGTACTCGCCGGCCGGCGCGCTTTCGATGTGCGCCGGGTCGACCGGCTGCCCATTGATGTCCACGCGGAGCCGGTCCTGGTCCGCCAGGTGATAGACCCAGAACCGAAGCCGGCCGTGGAGTTTTTTGCCGTCGCGTCCGTCGGCCATGCGGAAGGGAAACGGCTGGCGGCGTCCGATCGTTTCCGCGGTGAACCGCAGCACCGGACTGTTGGGATGGCCCAGAGGGCTGCGGCCTTCGTCGTACCACGGATAGCTGCGCAGCGGCGGATGCCGGCTGCCCATGCCTTTGCCCATCGGCAGGTAGTGATAGCGCCGCGGCCCTCCGAGAACCCGCTTGGGGGACCAGACGGCGTTCGTCCAACTCTTGATCCGCTGCCACTGCAAGGGATCGGACGTTGTCTCGCTGCCGAAATGGATGCCGACGTTCCAGAACGAAATCCCGTCGGCGCCCCAGGCGTAGTAGTTCGCCGCTGCCGCTCGGGCTTCTTCTTCCGTGATCAGCATGGCCTGATAGCCGCCCTGGTGCTTGGCCGACATCGCCGCACCGCGGCCGCGAATCGCTGGCGGCCCGGACCAGATCGCCCCGATCATGTTGCCCATGGCGACCAGCGTCTGGACGCCCGCGGGCCGGGTGAACCGCGCGAACTCGTCGACCGGCACCTGCGGATCGGTGTTATTCCATGTCGAAACCACGACGTAGTCGATCCAGCCTTTCCGGACCCACGTCTCGATATCGATGCCGGCCAGCCAGCAGGTCTCGACCGATTCCGGGACGCGGACACCCAGGGTCAGCCGTTCGACGCCTCGCCGGCGAGCCGCCTCCTCGAGCATCCCGCGAACTTCGCCCAGATAGTCGGTCAGGATGCCGGCTTTCTCACGGCCCTGATCCCGCGGAAAATGCTTGGCCCAGCGGACGAAGTTCAGCTCCAGACCGTCGACCTCGTACCGGTGCGCGATCTCCTGCAGGATGGCCAGCCGGTGGGCGCGGACGTTTGGGTGCGAGTAATCCAGCGCCGTCTCGTTCGTCCGCCGGTCGGGCTGCTTGATGACGTACTCGGGGTGCTCCAGTGCGAACCTGGGACAGAGGGGATCGTCGGGGTCGAGCGAACGATGGTGCGTGTCGCTCATCCGCACTTCCGCCAGCACCTCAAAGCCCTTGGATTTCATGTGGCTCGTGACAAGTTCGAGGGCGTCGGTACCTTCGGCCCGCAAGCCGCGGATGGCCGGTGCCCAGCCCTTCTGAAAGTCCTTGCCGAATCGCTCGCCGTAGATCTCGCCGGCCCTGGTGTCGTAGGTGCAGATGTCCGGCGTCGCCGCCAGGAACACGAATGTGGTGAACGGCACGAGCTGCGCCTCGCGGTCGAGCCACGCCCTGATGAAGCTCGACGGCTTTTCGGCCGGCGCCTCCCCGAGGACCTGGGCATCATCATTGAAGACGGTCCGGCAACCGGGCTCATCGGCCCCGGCCCGATTTGTGAAGCACCAGCAGATCATTGCTGCAAGCAGGATCGAGAACCGCATCCGCTCCTCCCGTTCGATAACATGCAGCCTGATTGTCACCGAACCCCCTGCACCCGCAAGGCATACGGTACTGCTGTGCCAAATCGAATGCGTAATTCGTCAGCAAGCCGTTGCCGGCTGCCTGCGCGCCGCCAGTTCTTCGGACCGTTGTCCCACCGTGCGCGGCGAGGATGCTCTGGTCTCCATGCGGCGTCGGCTTCGATCACTCCCTGACCGAGGTACTGTGGTTCGCAACTTCCGCCATCAGGAGAATGCGTCGGGGCAAGTCGCGAACGAACTGAGTGACACCGAGCGCCGTCTCAAGTTGGCCAGCTTCGAGCAGGACATGAACAAGTTCCTCGAGCAGCGGGTCCCGGTCGGGGTCAGGCACGGATCGTGCATGCGACCAGAGGACTTCGGTAAGGTCTTCACTTCGTCCGTGCTGCAGGTACGCCTTTCGCCCGTCTCGCAACCATTGGAGTGCGGTCGTGGCGTTTTCCGGCGGCTTCAATGGCGGGAATATGCCGAATGTGCCTGAACCAGTGCTCGCTGGATTTCTGGTGTCGGGAAGGGCCTTCCACATCAGCTTCAGCGCGTCGGGGTAGTCGTAAGACGCAAGTTCACCCGCAATGGCCGCGACCGCCAGCGGATTGGCCTCCGCCTGTTCGGCCATCCGCTCCAGGAACTGTTCCTTATCGGCTTTGGCGAGCGACGACCTGCTGATGAGGCGAAGCGTCGCCCACGGCGGATGCTCCTCGCGCTTCCAGTACTCCGCGCCGCCGGCATCAGGGTCGAGGCGACGGGCGATCCGCCGCTCCTGCTCGTCGAGGGGAAGCCGATGGAAGCTGGAATCCATCACCCACTGGCGTTCCCTGGCTTCCGTCTCCTTTTCGAGAACGCTCCACAGTTCCCGCCATCTATCCAGAACGTCGCGAGGCGCTTTCAGATCAGCGCTGTCGGCAACGACCAACAGGCCATCGTAAATGCGCCACTGCGTCCGGGGATCGTCAACTCGACCGGCAATCTCGGAGAGGATTCTGATCGGCTCGCGAGCCCTTCTCTGGCGGATTTCGCGAGGTGCGGTCGTGAAACGCATTGTGCCGAGGATCTCGACCGCACACGCCGACTGAATCGGTGAGGCGGGCTGCGCCTCCAGCCAGCGAACGACACGGTCGGGATCGGCCTCGTGAGCCGCCCGCCCCACGGCCTTGGGCAGGATCTCCATCAATCGAGCGTGTCGCGCTTCTGCGACTGCCTCGGCCCGCGATGCGAGCAGATTCATATCGACGAGAGCCAACAATGACAGCGGATACTCAGAGCCGCGCTCGCCTCGCACGAGGCCGGGCAGGATAAATGTATCGAACAACCGCTGCGCCTCGGCCGGCTGAAGCTGGCTATAGCCGCCGTGGATGACGCGGACCGCCGCCTCTGCCGGCTGGTCGGTGCGCGGAACCAGCTCCATCGCCTGCTCGACGAACTTCCGGGCGGTCCCGGGTGCATGGAGCCGATGCGTCAGCTTCCACGCCAGGCGGACAAGGACGGCGACGGCTTCGTCCGGTTTGAAGTGTCCCCGCAGAAAGGCAGTGATGTTGCTCGGCTGCTCGCGAGCAAAGCGGGTCAAGGCCTCCGCAACAGAATAGGTCCACGGGCCGCGGCTGTGCTCCGGCCAGGAAGTCGTCGCTGCTTCAATCAGCAGTACTTCAACCTGCCCGTAGCTCAGGGGGGCGTTTATTGCGTACGCGACGAGCGCCGGTGGGCGGGCTTCTGGATGCTCGATCTCCTTCAAGAGTTCGCCGGCGCGCTCGGGATTGTTGCGGGCAAGCTCCGGCACGATGTCGGCCAGATAAAGGTCGCGCCTCCGCTGGTCCTCGATGCGGCGGGCAATACGCACAGCAGTCTCGGGAGCGTATTGGACGACACTCTCCCGGGAACTGACGAGCGTCTGCTGGTCAACATGGCGTGCTGCTGCCTCCAGCGCCTCGACTATCGTCACCCGCTGTGCCGGAGAGAAGGGTTCGAGTTGGTACAAAACCAACACCAAGGCGCGAAATCGCTCGTTGTGATCCTCGATTTGCTCCGCCAGCCCGACGACTCCGCGGAGGATCTCAGTGCCATCAACCGGCGCCGATGGAATCTCGGAAGGCAATGCTCCAGGTGAGGACTGCTCTCCAATCGCGGCGGAGGCGACCAGCACTATGAGGATGGGGATCACGAATGACATTTGACGGTGCCGATCGGAAAGGAATTGTTCACGATGGAAGCCAGCTTCACCGGTCCTCGCGGGTCTTCTCCGTCTCGCGGATTACCAGCCGCTGACCCGGTTGGATCCCATCCCTCACCACCCGCGTCCCGACGGCCGGAAAGACAACTTCGACGCGGTATTCGGAAGCCGGGGTCTCCCCCAGGCCGAAATGCGCTTCCAGCGGAGAGCATCGGCCGTAGCCGGCCCCGGAGTGCACCTGCCGCATGCCGACAAGCATGGGCTGGCCGTCCTCGATGCGGAAGACTGAGACCCGCGCCCCGACGCCGTCGGGATTGCTCTTGCTGCCGACCGCCTTGACGCGCAGCCAGCTCCTGTCGTCCGTGTGATTGCGGTAAAGGACGACGTTTCCGTAGAAGTTCACCAGCAGCAGGTCGAGATCGCCGTCGTTGTCGAAGTCGGCCGCCGGAACGCACACGCAATTCGCCTCGTGACCGGCGCCCCATTCCCGGCGCTCTTCGCGCCAGGTTCTCCCATCAGGTCGCGTCCACAGCGGGTTGCCCCCCTTGCTGCTGGCGAAGCGGTTGCCGGTGGGAATGGCGTCCACCCCCACATAGATCTCGCCCCAGCCGTCGTGGTCCAGATCTTCGAGGACCGCGTCATG
>JAHWKJ010000691.1 GCA_019347905.1 Planctomycetota bacterium | reverse complement strand
GGAATTCGGCGCGGCCCGCGATGCTCTTTCGGAGCTGGACTTTGAAGGCACGGAGCTGGACCCCATCACGCTGCTCAGCGACGAGATCACGGGGCACCTCGACTACATCTCGCCGGAGCAGGGCGTCGACGAGCACGCCGCCGGCCCCCGCAGCGACCTGTACTCGCTGGGCTGCGTCTTGGACCGCTGTTTGACAGGAGAAGTCGTGTTTCCGGACGCCAACCCCATTCGCAAGCGCATGAAGCACGCGACCGCGCCGGCGCCGCGTGCCTCGGAGCTTGTGCCGGAGGTTCACCGCGAGCTGAGCGATGTGATCGCGACGCTGCTAGCGAAGCGGCCCGAGGACCGCTACCGCTCGGCCGAGGACGCCCGCTGGGCGTTGGAGCAGATGATCCAGGCCGACAAGCGGCGCGAGGCGGTGGCCGCCGAGATCAGCGAAGATTTTCTGGCATGGGCCAGCAGCACCCGCGAGACCTCGCAGCCGGACGAAATTCCCAGCGTCGTCGCCGACCCCGGCTTTCTCGGCTTTCTGGAGTACCTCTCCGATGAGGAGCAGGAGGCGGAGGCAGCCGCCCGCTGACCGGGGGTTGAGAGTTGAGGGTTGAGAGTTGAGGGACAGAAAGTCACACGCCTACACTTCTTCACTCTCAACCCTCAACCCTCAACCATCCCGCGACCATGTCCTCCAACGTAAAGGCCGACATCGAGCGGTTGCGAGCCGAGATCGAGCGGCACAACTACCTCTATTACGTCGAGGCTGAGCCGGAGATCTCCGACGCCGAGTTCGACCGGCTGATGAAGCGGCTGGAGCAACTCGAGGCCGAGCACCCGCAGTACGACTCGCCCGACAGCCCGACGAAGAAGGTGGGCGGGCGGCCGGTCGAGGGCTTCGAGACGGTCGTGCATCGCGTGCCGATGCTCTCGATCGACAATGTGTTCGATGAGCACGAACTCTTGGAATTCGATCGCCGCGTGCGGAAGCTCCTGGTTCGCGAGAAGCCCGAGTACACCGTCGAGTACAAGATCGACGGCGTGGCGATGGCCGTCATCTACGAGCGCGGCCATTTCGTGCAGGCGGTCACCCGCGGCGACGGGCGGGCCGGCGACGACATCACAGAGAACGCGAAGACGATCGGCGGCGTGCCGCTGCGTTTGCGCGGCAAGCGCGTCCCGCCCGTGATCGAGATTCGCGGCGAGGCCTACATCACCAACACCGATTTCGCCAAGCTGCGGGCCGGGCAGGAACAGCGGGGCGCCGCGCTGTACAAGAACCCGCGGAACACGGCGGCCGGCGCGCTCAAGCTGCTCGACCCAAAGTTGTGCGCGGCGCGTCACGTGCGGTTTCTGGCCCACGGCGTGGGCTACGTCGAGGATCCGCCGTTCGATTCGCACGTGGGCCTCTTGACGGCGATCCGCGAGATGGGCGTGCCGGCGACGCCCAACGTCGAGGCTTTTCCATCGATGGAGGCCGCCCGCGACCGCGCTCACGAAATGGCCGAAGACATCCACACGCTCGACTTCGAGGTCGACGGGATCGTGGTGAAGGTCAACCGCTTCGACCAGCGCCGGCGGCTGGGCGCGACCAGCAAAAGCCCGCGCTGGCTGATCGCCTACAAATGGGAGAAGTACGAGGCCGTCACCCGCGTGAACGACATTGTCATCAGCGTGGGCAAAAGCGGGGCGCTCACGCCGGGGGCGATGCTCGAGCCCGTGGACATCGCCGGCACGACCGTCTCCCGCGCGAGCCTGCACAACAAGGACGAAGTCGACCGGCTGGGCGTGATGATCGGCGACTGGGTCGTCGTCGAGAAGGCCGGGAAGATCATCCCCCACGTCGTGCGGGTCGAAGAGCATCGCCGCGACGGCAGCGAGCGGCCGTTCAAGTTCCCGAAGCGCTGCCCGGAGTGCGGCGGCGACGTGCTGCAGGACGAGGGCGGCGTCTACATCCGCTGCATCAACCCCAACTGCCCCGCCCAGCTTCGCGAGCGGCTGTTCCACTTCGCCTCCCGCGGCGCCATGGACATCGAAGGCCTGGGCATCAAGCTCGGCGAGCAGCTCCTTTCGACCGGCCTGGTGAAGAGCCTGCCCGACGTCTACCGCCTGCCCGAACGCCGCGACGAGCTGATCGAGCTGGAACGCATGGGCGAGAAATCGGCCGACAACCTGCTGGCCGGCATCGAGGCCTCGAAGAATCGGCCCCTGTGGCGGCTGCTGGCCGGCTTGGGCATCCGCCACGTCGGGACCCGCATCGCCCAGGTTCTGGAAGCGAACCTCGGCACGCTCGACGCTCTCCTTCAACAGAGCGAAGAGCAGCTTGCGGAAATCAACGAGATCGGCCCCGTTATCGCCAAATCCGTGTACTCCTTTTTTCATTCCGACGTGGGCCGGCAGACGGTGGAAGAACTGCATGCGTTAGGCCTCAACTTCGGCACCCCGGTCGAAAAGCGGCCGCCGACCGAGGCCGACGGGCCGCTGGCCGGCAAGTCGATCGTCGTCACCGGCACGCTGTCGCGGTTCACCCGCGAGGAAGTGAAAGAGCTGATCCTCCGCCACGGCGGCAAAGCGGGGGGCAGCGTTTCGAAGAAAACGGACTTCGTCATCGCCGGCGAAAACCCCGGCAGCAAGCTCGACAAAGCCCGCGAGCTGGGCGTGACGGTGCTGGATGAGGATTCGTTCGCAGAGTTAGTGGGAACCAACGTTTAGCCGCGACTCGCCAGAGGAGCGCTCTGCCGCGAATACGTGACTGGACCCGAGCGCTCCTCTGGCGAGTCGCGGCTAAGGATGCGATCAACAATAAGTTACCGAAAATGCTATTGATCCCATGCCGCTTTTCGGCGATGCT
>JAHWKJ010000690.1 GCA_019347905.1 Planctomycetota bacterium | reverse complement strand
AGACCGACCGCGGCAGGAACCGCTGGCTGAAGGGCCAAACATTCCGAGATTGCCATCACGTTTCCGAACACCGCAAATTCCTCAAGTCGTGAACCGAACCTGCCTGACGGCGATTCCCCCAGCGTCGCCCTTCGTAGCGCGGATTTGAATCCACGCGACGACTGGTCGCGTGGGTTGAAACCCACGCTACGTGCTTACGTCGGCCACCGGCTTGGAGTTGGAACAATCCGAGCGGCGGGAACCTTCAATTTCCACTCTAACGGGCCGCGCGACCGAAAAAAAGCTGTCTGCGGCGGCGGCGCCCGCGTCCGGCCGCAATCGCCGTCGTTCGACCATTTGCAGGAACTAATCGGAATCTGCGGCTCCAGCGTCGGTTCATCCCAGCGGAAGAGGTTGTGCCAGCTTGCAAGGCGCGGCCGGTCCGCGAGATGCTGAAGGCGAGCGGGGTTCTGGCGCCCGGGCCGCTTCGGAGAGTGTGAGATGTCGAGCGAGAAGACCGACGGGATCGTCATCCGGCAGGTCGATTACAGCGAAACCAGCCGCGTGGTGTCGTTCTTCACCCGCGACTTCGGCAGGATCTCGGCGATGGCCAAAGGCGCACGGCGGCTGAAGGGGCCATTCGAGGCTGCTCTTGACCTGCTCGCCGAGTGTCAGATAGTTTTCATCCGCAAATCTTCCGCCAGTCTGGATCTGCTCACCGAAGCCCGGCTCTTGGCGCGGTTTCAGCCGCTCACCGGGAGCCTGCCGGCACTGTACGGCGGCTATTACATCGCCGAACTGCTCGCCGGCCTCACCGAAGAATATGACCCCCACCCTGCGTTGTACGACGAGGCCCGGCTGGCGCTTGCGCGTCTGGGCGGCCCCGGCGATTCCCGTGCGTCCATTCTGCGTTTCGAGTTGGCGATCCTGCGTGAAATCGGCCAGTTGCCGGTGCTCGACCAATGCATCGTCTGCGGCGCGCCGGTCTCTGGCGAGACGAGCTACTCGCTGTGGGTCGGCCAGGGCGGCCTCATCTGCCGCCGCTGCGGACGCGACGAGTATGCCAAAGAGTTTGTGCCGGCCGGCAGCATCGCGGTGTTACAGCGGCTGGCGACGGCGGACGCGGAATCCATCGGCCGGCTGCACATCTCCCCTGCACAGCACAAACAGCTTCGACCCCTGGTGACGAAAGCGATCAGTCATGCCCTGGGCAGACGGCCCCGAACGTTGCGCTACCTCGAGACGTGACGGCGAACGGGGTCAGACCCTTTTGCGGACGAACGGCGCAGAGGACGGAAAGCGTGCAGTCCGCAAAAGGGTCTGACCCCTTGGCTGTGCGACCTTCGCTGTGCGGAAAGGAAGTCAAGGATGACGGACGTGGAACGCCGCGAGCGACCAGTGCACGCGCCGCAGACGACCAGTGCCGCCCATTGCAGTTCCCCCCCTTGCCAAGGGGGGGCCAGGGGGGGTCTGCCTGCGGTTTTCGAGCGTGGTACTCCATCTGCCGACCCCCCCTGGCCCCCCCTTAGCAAGGGGGGGACGACTGTATTGTGGGCGTTGAGCCTCGCTCTCATCGTAATGCTTAGCGGCTGCCAGACGGGAATGCTCAACATCCCGTTCATCTCGCGGCCGACCAAAACCGAGGATCTCGCCGGCATCGACGACGTCCGCGGGCCGCTGGAGCGGATCGTGCAGGCCGGCGGCGTCGGCCGCGGGGGAAGTACGGCCTCGCTGCCGCCCGCCGAAGGCCAGGCCGAACTCGACGAAGCCCGCAAGCTGTATGACGCAGGGGATTACGACACCGCGGAAAAAGCTTTCGAGAAAGTCGGCAAGCGCTACAAAGGCACGCAACTGGAAGAAGACGCCCTGTTCATGATCGGCGAGTGCCGTTTCTTCCGCCGCGACTATGCCAAGGCCGAGGACGGCTACCAGGTTCTGCTGAAGGAGTTCCCCTCCACCCGCCACATGGATCGGGTGACGCGGCGGTTCTTCACCATCGCCCAGGCGTGGCTGGAGTTCCCGCAGGTCGTCAGCGGCAGCGAGATCCAGCAGGTCGACTTCACCGATCCCAAGGCCACGCCTCCGCCCGAGCCGCCGGGACCGTCCAGTAAAGACCTCACGCGCGTCGTGCCCGTGCTGCCCAACTTCTTCGACAAGAGCCGCCCGGTCTTCGACACCGACGGCCGTGCCCTGGAGGCCCTGCGGCAGATCTGGCTGAACGACCCGACGGGCCCCCTGGCCGACGATGCGATCATGCTCACCGCCAGCCATTACCTGCGCGACGGCAACTACATGGAAGCCGCCCGCATGTACGACATGCTGCGGGAGAACTACCCCAAGAGCGACCACCTGAAGGAGGCCTTCGTGCTGGGGGCGCATTCGACGGCCATGGCCCACCAGGGGCCACTCTACGACGGCACCGCCCTTACACGTTCGCGCGAGCTGAGGGAGAGTGCGATCCGGCTGTTCCCCCACGCCGTCGACCGCGAGCGGCTGCTCGACGAGATCCGCCGCATCGACGACGAAAAGGCCCGCAGCGAGTGGGCCAATGTCGAATACTGGCAGAAGCGCCGCGATCCGGTGGCCGTCGCCACCAGTTGCCGCGAGGTGATCCGGCTGTACCCCAACTCGAGCTATGCGGCCGAGGCTCGTGAACTGCTGGCGGAGATCGAAGGCCGCGAGTCGCCGTCGCAGTCGGCTCCGGAGGCAGCCCCAACCGATCCCTACGACCCCTACGCCAATCCGCCGCGCCCGCTGACCCCGCCCATGTCCGGCGAACCCACCCCACCCGGACGCTCCCGGTTGTAGGACTGACCGTGTCACCCCGTCACCCCGTCACCCCGTCACCCCGTCACCCCGTCACCCCGTCACCC
>JAHWKJ010000144.1 GCA_019347905.1 Planctomycetota bacterium | reverse complement strand
ATCAACACGCGCACTACGGCCGGGGGCGGACCCCGGCCGTTTTGTTTTGGACCAACAGGAGAATCAATCATGGCGAAGCACGCTGCCATTTACCTGCGGGTGTCGAGCACTCAGCAGGACACGAAGTCGCAGGAGCCGGACTTGGAGCACTGGGCCGACGGGCAGGACCAGCCCATCAAATGGTACAGGGACAAGGCCACCGGCAAGACGATGGACCGGCCCGGCTGGAAGCGGCTGGAGGACGCCATCCGCACGGGCAAGGTTTCGGCCGTGGTGGTGTGGCGGTTGGATCGACTCGGCCGTACCGCCTCCGGCCTTACGGCCCTGTTCGACGAGTTGCAGAAGCGCAGGGTGAACCTCGTCAGCATCAAGGATGGCGTTGACCTCAACACGGCCGCAGGCCGCTTGATGGCGAACGTGCTGGCGAGTGTGGCCCAGTACGACAACGAGGTAAGGGGAGAGCGGGTGAGGGTCGGGCAGGCCAAGGCCCGGGCCAATGGAAAGCGATGGGGAGGCTCCCTGCCCGGCAAACGGAAGAGGGTCACGCCGGAGCAGATCACGGCCATCCGCCAGTTGAAGGCCGACGGCGTACCGCTCACCCGCATTGCCCGAGCCGTTGGCCTCTCCCGGCCGACGATCTACGACGTGCTGGAGGCTGCGGAGTGACCGCCGGGCAAACGAATCAAGACCGGGCTGCCGGAAATGGCCTATACATGCAGGCGACATACTCCCACGAAAGCACGGAGATGCCGCATGGCCAATTCCCGGAAGCGACTGAAGAACATCACCATCCCCGCCCGCTTTGAGCCTCACTTTTGGGCGGGCGTAGACGGCCGCTGCACCATCGCCAAGGAAATCCGACGCCGGTACGAACTGCTCAAGGACCATACCGGAGCGGAGAGCTATCCGAAAGACCTGCTGGTGCAGCGGGCCATCTTCATCGGTCTTCAGCTTGAGACGATGGAGTGCGTGGCGGCCGAGAGGGGCGAGTTTGATCCCGGCGTGTATACGCAGATGGTCAACGCCCTCTCCGGCCTGCTCTCCAAGCTGGGCCTCGAACGCAGGGACCGGGAGGCGGTGCCGACCCTCAAAGCCTACGTGAGTGGCAACGGGCGATGAACATTATCGATGCCATCAAGGATGAGAACCTGTTTCGGCCCTTCCTCGGCAAGCTCCAGAGCTGGCGGAACTGGCTCACGGCCCTGCGTGTGCTCTACGGCCTGCCGCTGTACCGGCCCGGCCGCCGCACCGTGCAGCAATGCACCGGCCGGGACTGGAGCCGGTTGCCACGAGCCGGGTTTGAGACGGGGCTGTTTTTGACCGGACGACGGAGCGGCAAATCCCGCTGTGCCGCCATCATCGGAGCCTACGAGGCGGCGTTGGCCGGGCATGAACGACGTTTGGCGAAGGGTGAGCGGGGCGTGGTGCCGGTCATCTCCCCCACGAAGTACCAGAGCCGCATCGTCCGCGACTACATCCGCAGCATCTTTGAAACGCCGCTGCTCCGGAATGAAGTGAAGGCCGAGACCCGCGACGGGTTTGAGCTGCACAGCGGCACCCGCATCGAAATCCTTGCGGGCGACTGGCGGACGGTGCGGGGATACACGCTGCTCGCCGCCATCGTCGAGGAAGCCTGCTTCTTCGGCTACGACGCCGAGAGCAAGGTGAAGAACGACAGTGAGTTGATCCGTGCGTTGAAACCATCGCTCGCCACCGTGGGCGGCAAGCTCATCTGCATCAGCAGTCCCTATGCCCGCAAGGGCTGGTGTTATCAGCAGTGGAAGCGGCACTACGGCCGCGACGACGCGAAGGTACTGGTGTGGAACTGCCCCAGCCGCACCATGAACCCGACGCTGCCGCAGGCGGTGGTGGATGAGGCCATAGCCGAGGACATGCAGGCCGCCCGCAGCGAGTACCTGGGCGAGTTCCGTGACGACGTGGCCGAGTTCTTGCCGCGGACGGTGATTGAGCGGCTGGTGATGGCGGGGCGGGTCGAACTCCTGCCGCAGCGGAGCATCAGCTACGTGGCCTTTGCCGACCTCAGCGGCGGCCGACATGACGATGCAGCCCTCGCCGTCGCCCACCGCGAGGAGCGGAAGGTGGTGGTGGACTGCGTGAAACGCTACCGCCCGCCCTTCAACCCGCATGAGGTGGTGGCGCAGATGGCCCACGAACTGCGGCGGTACGGCGTGCGGCGTGTGACCGGGGACAACTACGCCGCGGAGTTTGTGGCCGGAGCCTTTGAGAGTTGCGGCATCCGCTACACGAAAGCGCCCAAGGCCAAGAGCGTGCTCTACGCCGAACTCCTGCCCAGGCTGTGCAGCAATGAAATCGAACTGCCGGACTCCGAGCCGCTGGTGAGCCAGCTTGCCGGGCTGGAGCGGCGAACCCGCAGCGGCGGACGCGACATCATCGACCATCCGCCCGGCGGACACGACGACCTCGCAAACGCCGTGGCCGGAGTGGCGGACGTGGCCTGCACCCGTCGGCCGCTCGTTGGAGCCTTCCCGCGTTTGGACGACAGCGACACCGACAACATCGCCATGACGAGGGCCTTGTGGTCCCGGCTGATTGGCTGAATCAACTCACCCCTCAACAAGGAACATCCCATGCCGAGCTACCCCTACGACGCGACGCTGAGTTGGCAGGAGAACAACCGCCGCTTCCACGAAACGCACTCCGCCGAGGGAGAGCCGGTACAGTGGAACGGCTGCTGGCTCTACCCCGATGGAGCGACAAAGGACAGGGACCCGCGGACGGGAGGCGTCGAGCCGCCGCCCCAGCCGGTGGAACTGGCCCGCCTCAAGCTCGCTTACCGCGAAACCGTGCTGACACGGGCCATCAACGAGTTCAACGACCTGAAAAGCAGCCTGCTCCAAGTGGGCGACCGACCGCAGCAGGCCGAGGATGCTTTGCAGCAACTCGCCGACCTGCAGAAGACGGTGATGCAGTACAAGGCTGCCCGCGACGAAGCCGAGCGGGCCTACATCGCCCTCGACCCGCCCGAGGTACGGATGCAACGCGAACAGGCCGCACGCCAACAACGGCGGCAGGAGTTCTTGGCCGAGGTCCACGGCATCCGCGTGTAGCGGACCGGACCATCCATCGACAACGCACCAAAAGGAAATCTGCGATGAACGCTCTGCTCTACAACGAAGCCGACGGCACGCTCATCACCATCCGCAACAACCGTGTGACGGCGATCGACAAGCCGATCCGGCCGGTGAACAACCTGCCGCACACTGAGGAGCCGCTGGTGGCACCGATGTTGAACACGACCCAAACGGCCGCGGTTGCGGATGACGGGCCGCTGCTGCCTCCGAGCACACTTCCATGTTGAGGGGGAGGGCGGCGACGGACGAGGGTGTGACGACCTCATCCGGGCGGAACTCGGTCCCCGCCGGCGAAAGCCTCGCCGCCCTCTTTGAAACCAGTTGGAGGCCGCGGGCACACTTGCAAGGGAGCGGCTAAACTCGCAGAAGTCGCACAGGGGCGGCACGGACCGGGAGTAGCTACCCGGGCCGGGCCATCTTATCCGTGACCGGATTGGCCAGCCGCCCCCCTTCTTTTCAACCTCGGTCACGGAGAGGTCACGGAAGCGATGGCCAAGAAAAAGCCGCTACGATTTGCCGCATTGATCCGCGTCTCCACCGAGAAGCAGGAACAGCAGGGCGAATCGCTCCGCATCCAGCAGGCCGACATCGCACGGGCCGTAGCAACGCTCGGCGGGAAGATCGTCGAGCACTACGGCGGGCAGGAGCACGCGACGCCCGGCTGGGAACACGCCGAACTCGACCGGCTGCTCAAGGATGCCCGGAAGAAACGCCGGCCCTTCGATGCCGTGATGGTGCAGCACCCGGACCGGTGGTCGCGCGACAACGTCAGCAGCTCAACCGGCCTCGACCTCCTGTTCGCCAGCGGAGTGCAGTTCTACATCCTCACCGATCGCCATGACCTCAGCGATCCGGAGCACCGGCTGCGGCTGGGCTTCCATGCCCTCATCGGCGAGTACGTGGCAAAGACTCAAACCAAGAAAAGCATCACAGCGAAGATTGAGCGGGCACGGCGGCTCGACGCTCCGACCTCCGGCAACCTGCCGTATGGCCGCATATGGGACGCGAAGGCTGAGGAGTGGCGGATTGATCCCGAGAAGCAGGCGGTCATCGTGGAGATTGCGAAGCGATATGTGGCGGGTGAGTCCATGGCCGAACTGGCATCAGAGTTCAGTTTCTCCCACCCGGGCCTGCACAAGATTCTGACCACCCGCTGCGGCACGGAGTGGACGCAACGCTTTACCTCACGGCAGTTGCAGATCGACGAGGAGGTGGTCTGTCGAATCCCCCGGTTACTCCCGCCACGCACGATCCAAGCCATCAAGCGACGGCTCGAGGCGAACCGCACCTACGCCCACGGCCACCTGAAATACAAATACCTCCTCAGCCGCATGATCTTCTGCGGCCATTGCAAGAGTGCCATGTCCGGGCAGATGACGAACGACATCCGCTACTACCGCCACTACGGCAAGCGGAAGAACTGCATCGGGACGCAGGTGCGGGCAGATGCCTTGGAAGACGTTGTGCTGCGGCATCTGTTCGAGGACTTCGGCAATCCGGCCGCCGTGCAGAAGGCTATTGAGGAAGCAATCCCCGACCGTGAGAAGATGGCCGAGTACCTGCAACGCAAAGAGCGGCTGGGGTCCGAGTTGGCCAAGATCGATGCGGGTCGGGAACGCATCCTGGACCTCATCGAGAAGGATGCCATTACCGACGAGCAGGCCGAGCGACGGTTGAAGGCCATGAAGCAGAAAGAGGCGAAGCTCTTGGAGGACGTGGCGAAGCTGGACGAGACGCTCGACGGCACTCCCACGCCAGCCGCGATCAAGGATGCGGCCGACACCGTAGCGGCTGCGTTCAGGGCTCACACCAAGGCTCGCTGGAGATTCTACCGCAAGGTCAAGCACATCAATCGGTGCATCGAGGACATGACGTGGGAGGAACAGCGGGCATTGGTGCAGGCCGTGTTCGCTGGCAAGACGGCGGAGGGCGACCGCATGGGCGTCTACGTCTACGCCATGCCGGGGGAGAAGCGGCGATGGCGGTACTCCATCTGCGGGCTGCTCGACGCCGAAGGCTACTTCCCGTTGAGTGACTCGCAGAAGGAAGCATTCTTTCAATTCGGTGCGGCCCAACGGCAACGGGAGTTGATTGGTGTAAGCCATTCTCCGTCGCCTCCACGGCGCTGATGCCGCCGTAGTAGCGGACCTTCACCCGCAACACGACGTCGCGCTCGAAGGCCGATTCGCTGTCGGACCGCTGAAGGTACGTCTGCACGGGCCAGATCTCCGTCCACACGAACTGGCGGCGGAAATCGCCCACGTACCAGTCGTTGACGGCCTGGCCGCCCTGCTCGTCGATGAACGGGCTGGAGAGCACCTCCACCAGGCCGTGCAGAGGGTTGGTCGAGACGGTCTGGTTGCTGCCGTCGGTCGTGCGGACCTCGGTGGCGTTGGTGATCCGCAGAGCCGTGCCGCGGAGCGACTCCGGCACGAGAAGCTGCCGGGCCGGCACGACGATCGGCCGGCTCGTGCCGTCGATGCGGTCGTCCTTCACCTCGGTCGCCCGGTACTGCAGCGCTTCTTCGACGTCGGTCCAGTCGACCAGCGGCACCGCCGAGGCGAAGCCCGTCGAGGTCGTGTTGCCGGCGCCCACCCAGTTGTAATTCGAGCCGTCGGTGGCGTAGAGCACTTCGCCCGTGCCGCCCGGCCGGTACACGTACTGGCTGCTGCCGGAGTCGGCGTCGGTGACGCCGCGGAGAATCGTCCGTTCGCGCTCCTGCCGCAGGTAATAGCCCAGCGCGCGGGCCCGGCGATTGATCTCCCCGGTCTGGTCGAAGGCGATGAGCTCCTCGTTGATGGAGAGGATGCGTCCCTGCTTGGTCTCGCGGGTGGTGACGTACTTCTCCTCGAAGCTCGATTCCTCGTAGGGGTGCCCTTCGGCGACTTCGGTGGGACCGGCGAGGGCCTTGAAGCCGGCGATCTTCTGGCTGCGATACCGCGCGGGCATGACCATCACCAGCTTGTCGCCGATGAACGCGCTGGAGTCTTCGTAGCCTTCGATGACCTTGCGGCCGATCAGCTCGCCGGTGACGACCTGAAAGAGATTGGTCGCCACGCCCGGATTGGCCTCGCGCAGGGCGTGCGTCACGTCTTCGACGGGCGCGGCCTCGCGGAGGAAGCGCAGCCGCGGCAAGACGCCGCAGGCTTCGGCCAACTGGTGATAGCTGAAGTCGTCGACCGTGAGTTTCTGCTCGTTGAGCAGCGAGCAGACCTTGTGATAGAAGCCCTCGGGGCCGAGAGACTCGATGAGCGATTTGACGTCCGTGCCTTGCATCAGTTCGGTTCCTTGTTTGTGTTCGTAGTGACCCGCTTCAGCGGGTCGAGGATGAGAGAAAGTGCGATTAAGAGACCTTCCGCAGGACCGCCTGAAGGCGGTCACTACGAACGGCTAGCCGATGGCGGCGTTCGCGTTGGCGCTGCCGGTGTGGAAGGCGCTGGCGAAGCTGACGCGCAGGAGCGAGGAGCTGGCGGCCTTGTATTCGCGGCTGCGGGCGATGCCGAGCGTGCCGCTCGCGACCGCCTCGAGCTGCTGGTCCATCAGCTTGGAGCTGGCTTCGTCCGGCCCCAGGTCGTCGCCGACCTCGTAGGTGGCGGCGTTCACGTCAAACTCGTAGACCGAGTTCGGGCTGAGATCGACCGAGACGTCATCCGTGTCGCCGTCCGCCGACTGCTGGTGGCACACGCCGAGAAACGACGCGGCGAACGCCGACTGCGTCGTCGCCAGGTCGGTGTTCCAGGCGAAGGCGCTGGCGGGCTTGACGTCGTCGGAATCGAGGAACACGAGGTCGCCGGCTTCCAGCACGGTGGCGGAATCGACGCGCAGCCGGGCGAGTTGCACCTGCCCGCTGCGGAAACGGAGTTGGTTGGCCATGTGGGGATCCTTTGGAGTCAGAAGTCGGAAGTCAGAAGTCAGAGGTCAGGCGAGCGGGGGGCGTCAGCCCCCCGATACGTTCAGAGGCCAGAGCACACAGGCAGCGAGCACCAATGGCGAATCGCACGCGCTGCCGCCGGTGGGGCTGGTTATGCATGCGCTGTCAGCGGCGCCTGACGGCGGCGATGAAGACCGCGTCGGTTGCGATGCTCTCGTGCGTCCGTGCGTGGCTGATGGGAGCCGGCGCGGTCAGCCGCCGCACGAGTGCACTCCGTTCGGCGATCAGTTCGCGGCGTGCGGCGGTGTCGACGGCACAGCGCAACTGCTCGCGAAAATCCTCGGTGATGGCAGCCGCCGGCAGGTCCGCAGCCGTCAGCAGCTCTTCGATTTCCGTATCGAGCCGGCGGCGCTCCTCGGCCGCCTCGAGCTCCTCCAGCCGCTCCCGCAGCCCGTTGCACTCATCGGCAAGCCGGTTACGCTCGACCTGGAGCACGTGATGGGCTTCCAACAGCGCTTCGTAGGAGCCGTCCGCCGGCGATGCATCGCCGTCATCGGCGGTGCTTTCGCGAAATGTCGCGGTGGTGGCCGGGAAGGCGACGGCGTCGACGCTGACCACGTCATGCAGCTCTTCGACGACGGTGCGGTCGGCGTTGCGGCGGGCCAGCACCACGTGGCTCATGCCGACGGAAGGCGCCTCGCCCGCCGCCAGCGCCAGAAACGTGCGGCCGGCCTCCGTCTCGAGCACGCGGATATCGCCCCGCACGCGTCCGTCCTCGAACCGCGGCTCGACGATCGAGCCGACGAGGTCGCGGGCACTGCGGTCGAAGGGCCGCGAAGCATTGGCCGCATGATCGAGGAACACGGGCTTCCCGTCGTACAGCGACAGGCCTTCGCGAAGCGCGCGTTCCTCGTAGCGGTAACCGTTGCGGGACACCAGTCCCGTGAGGGCGACGTTGCGAACCGTCCGCTCGTCGGCATCGACGACGCTGTCGGCGGTACGCCAGTCGCGGACGTGTTCCGTCAGGCGTTCCCAGGCAGTTTCGGTGGCTGTCATGACGCTCATCGGGGTTGAGTGCGTGAATGCGAAGGGCAACGGCCGCGACACATGCGGCTGCTGTGGGATCACATGCCCCGTTCAACCCTACGGGAGCGGTTGCGCGCAAAAAACGCGATCGGCAGACGCCGCACTGGACGACCGGCTGATTGACTGCCCCCAAGGCCGCTCGTAGACTCAATCAGCGATTCGAGGGAAAACCGCGCGGGGGCTTTCGCGCAGGGGGATTGCGCCCGCGCTGCGAATGCCGCCCTCGACTCGCGGGACGTAGCTCAGCCTGGTAGAGCGCCTGCTTTGGGAGCAGGAGGCCGCTGGTTCGAATCCAGTCGTCCCGACTTGATGCTCAGAGCAGCCGCGGCCGCTGCGACAGGGCCGCAGCGCTGCTGACGCGGTGCAGCTCCGTCAATAGCCAACATCTCGGAGTTGCGAAGCCCACTCGTTGAGCGACTCTCATGCGGGTTCGAGAAACCGGAAGCTGTACAGCGCCGCTCCCTGGATCTCGAACTGCAGCGAAACCTCGCGACCTTGCAGTTCCGAGACGTCGGGCTTCGTCTTCCAGCGGACCGGCGTGTAGGCCGTTTCCAGGTTCACGGGAATCGTCGAGTCCTCGAAGCTGTAGCCGGGAAGGACGTTGCCGTCGGGACTCGCCACAGCCGCCCGCACCGGGATGTGCTCCAGGAATTCCGACATTGATTTCCAGTCCGGCATGCGAAACGGTGATCGGTCTGGTGACCAGCCGCCCGGGCGTGCCGCCGGCAAACCGCCAGGAGGCCAGGCCGGCGAAGCGGTCGACGCCGATCGTTGCCAGTCCGATCGACATGGGAATGCCCCGCTTCGGGTCGATTTTGGCTCCGCCGCCGGTGTAGAAGATGTAGAGCGTCTCGCCGATGCGGATGGGCGCGTTGTGCGTGGGGTAAATCAGCGTGCGGTCAAACGCGCCCTCCGGGCCGATGTCGAGAAAGGGCGTCCCCGGCGCCGCCCGCCGCCACTTCCCGCCTTCGCGCTGGCTCACCAGTTCGCAGGTGGCGCCGAAGCCGGCGTTCGGCCACTTTTCCAGCAGGCCCAGGTTCAGGTTGCCGTAGTTGAAGGGCGTGATGCCGCCGTGCCACTCGAACAGCCGGCCGAAGCCGCTTTCTTCCTCGTTGTCGAAGATGATTTCCGGTTCGGACCAGTGGACGAGATCGGTGCTGGTGCGCAAGGCCGCGTTCCGGCCGCGGCCGCTGGAAGCCCGCTCGTTGAGCCACCAGCGTCCGCTGCGGTGGTCGCGGGTGACCATCATATAATCGCCCACGGCGCTCAGGATCCGCCGGGGCCGGCGCGTCCAACGGAGTCCGTCGGGGCTGGTGTCCATGTACTGTCCGAACACCCGCCGCGCCTGGGCCACCTGGGCGGCGGTGACGTCCGGGTAATGATCGGGATAGGAGGGCGCCCACATGCGGTGGTCCTGCATGTTGGCGATGAGCTTGTAGCGCTTTGCGGGATTCGGCTCGTCGTCATCGCGTACGACGGTCAGGCCGTCCAGATTATTGAGGACGCCGATCTCGCGGCCGTTCTCGTCAAGTGCCGGCAGGCCCAGGCCGCGGCGGGCCAGTTCTTCGTCGACCAGGTTCTTCGCCTCGGGATGGCAGGAGTAGAACAGGTTGTTGTCCTTGCTGTCGCGGAACTCGACCAGGCCGAGACCGGGCTTCTCCCAATGCACGCCGTCCGTGCTTTCGGCATAGCAATACCCGCCGCGGTCGAGTTCGTCTTTGCGGCGCTCGGTGTTGAAGGCGAAGTACCAGATCCGCAGGCGGCCGTCGGGTTCGAGGATGACGCTGCCCCAGGCCTGCGCCCGCTCGCCCTCCCAGGGCCTGTCGGACACGAGCACCGGCCCGTGCTTTTTCGGCCGGTTGACGACCCGCAGCAGCCCTTCGCTGTGGGCGATTTCCTCGTCGTCGATCAACAGGTGCAGGTCTGGGTCGTTGTGATTCTGCGAACGGATGCGGCTGCCGGTTGCGGGGCGGGATGCAGAGGCCACAGCCGGCTCAGCCTCGGCCGCTGCCGACAGCGCGGCACCGGCCGGTCCCGCGAGAGCAGACAGCGTGAGGAACCGTCGACGCGTGAGCTCAGGCATGGGCTCTCTCCAGGATGAATCCGAATCCACCGCGCCCGCCGCCGCATCCGGTGGCGGGCTGTCTGCAACTTGCGCAAATGCTGGCACGGCGGCTGGGGCTATTGCAACTGTCGGCCGCCGGACACGGTCAGCGCCCGGCCTTTTCCTGAGGCTGCCGCGTTGACGGATCGCGACCGAGTCGTCGAAATGGGGGGCCGAGCCGAGTTCGCATTGTGCAAAGGGGCAAGCCATGAGCAGCAACCGACGACGAGCGGCCCTGCAGATCAGTCGCCGCCATTTTCTGACGGCATCTGGCATGGCACTGGCGGCGTCGGCCATCCGCGTGCCCGTGCGGGGTGCGGCACGCCGCCGCGTCAGGCTGCGCGATGATCCCTTCCAACTCGGCGTCGCGTCCGGCGAGCCGGCTCCGGATGGTGTTGTGCTCTGGACCCGCCTGGCGGCCGACCCCCTGCATGGCGGAGGCATGCCGCACGAAGCCGTCGAGGTCGGCTGGGAACTCGCGGCCGACGACAAGATGCAGCGGATCGTGCGGCAGGGCACGGCGACCGCCTCGCCGGAGCGGGCGCATGCCGTGCATGTCGAGGTCAACGGGCTGCAGCCGGGCCGCTGGTACTGGTACCGCTTTCACGTCGGCAGCGAGACGAGCCCGCTCGGACGGACGCGGACGGCTCCGGCGCCCAATTCACTGCCGCAGGCGCTGCGGTTCGCGTTCGCCTCCTGTCAGCACTACGAAAGCGGCCTATTCACGGCCTACGAGCACATGGCCCGCGAGAATCTCGACCTGGTCATCCACCTGGGCGACTACATCTACGAAGCGGCCGGTCGCGAGGGACAGGTCCGCAGGCATGTGGGCGCCGAACTCGAGACACTCGACGACTACCGGAACCGCCACGCCCAGTACAAGACCGACGGCGCTCTTCAGGCGGCGCATGCGGCCTTTCCCTGGCTGGTCACGTGGGACGACCACGAGTTCGACAACAACTACGCCGCCGCCATTTCGGAGGAAGCGGAAATCGATCCCGGGAAGTTTCTCCAGCGCCGGGCGGCCGCGTATCAGGCCTATTACGAGCACATGCCGCTGCGCCCAAGTGCTCTCCCCTGCGGACCCGACATGCGTCTGTACCGCCGCGTGCCCTTCGGACGGCTGGCCGAATTCGCGGTGCTCGACACGCGGCAGTACCGCACCGATCAGCCCTGCGGCGACCACAACAAGCCGCCGTGCGACGGTGTCTTCGCGGCCGACGCGACGCTGCTGGGCGGTCGGCAGGAACAGTGGCTCACGGCGGGCCTGTTGGAGTCGAGAGCGAAGTGGAACGTGCTGGCTCAACAGGTGATGATGGCCCGCGTCGACCGCACGCCCGGCGAACAGGTCGCCTGGAGCATGGACCAGTGGGCGGGTTACGACGCGGCCCGCAGCCGGCTCCTGCGGTTCCTGGCCGAGCGCAGCGTCTCCAACCCCGTTGTGCTCACGGGCGACATTCACAGCAACTGGGTCAACGACCTGAAGATCGATTTCGAAG
>JAHWKJ010000689.1 GCA_019347905.1 Planctomycetota bacterium | reverse complement strand
TGCGGACGAAGCTGCAGCACCACGGCGACCCGATCCGCTTCCGCAACATCTGGCTGAGGGAGAATCTCGCAGGGGAAGATTGTAGGATGGCGGGCCTGAAGGGCCGCGCGTGCGTGACTTATATCATGGGCTGCGGCGGCCGTTTCGGATCAGCCGGCACGCGCTAGCGTCCGGTTTGCACGGCGGGAACCGCGGGCTAGCGCCCGGCGGCTGATTTCACAAGCCTTGACAGTCCCATAGTTCTTCCCATGTCTATCGAGTTCAAGCTGCCGGAACTGGCCGAGGGCATCGAATCGGCCGACATCGCGGAGATCCTCGTTGCCGAAGGCGATTCCATCGAGGCCGGCCAGGTCGTGATGGAAGTCGAAACGGAGAAGGCCGTCGCCGACATCGAGTGCCCGCACGGCGGCCGCATCGAGAAGGTGCACGTCTCGGAAGGCGACTCCGTCGAAGTCGGCAGCCTGCTACTGACCATCGCTGAGGGCGACGAAGCGGCGGACGAAGCCGCGGCAGAAGATCAGGACCAGCCCGAGGCGGATGAGGAAGAACCGCCCGCACCGAAGCCCAAAAAGGAACGAGCCGAACAGGACGAGCGAGAACCAGCGCCCGAAGTCACCTCCGACGCCCCCGAGCCGCCGGAGCCTTCACTCGAAGCGACGGAAGAAACGCCCGAGGATCGCGAGGCCCCGCACACCGGTCGCTACGAGACGGGACCGGACGACCCGCAGGTCGCGCCCAAATCGTCAACGGAGCTCGCCCGCCTCAAGGAAGACGGCCGCGAGCACCCCCCCGCTCCGGCCGCGCCTTCCACGCGGCGCATGGCCCGCCAGCTTGGCGTCGATTTGCACAAGATCAAAGGCAGCGGCCCCGGCGGACGCATCACCACCGAAGACATTCAGGCATTTGTCCGCGGACTGACCACGGAGACGCCCGCCGACATCGTCTCCCCCATGGCCGCGTCGGAATTGCCCGATTTCAGCGCCCAGGGGCCGGTCGTGCGCGAGCGGATGGGCAAGCTCGCCCGCACCGCCGCCGCCAATCTCAGCCTGTCGTGGCGGTCGATCCCGCACGTCACGCAGCACGATCTGGCGGACATCACCGAACTGGAGCAGGCCCGCCGCCGCTACATGGAAACCGCCGGCCGCGGCGGCCCCAAGATCACGATGACGGCCATTCTGGTGAAGGCGGCGGTGGCGGCCCTCAAAGAGTTCCCACACGTCAATGCCAGCCTCGACGCCGGTGCCGGCGAAATCGTGCTCAAGGGCTACTACAACATCGGCATCGCCGTCGACACCGACGCCGGCCTCGTCGTGCCTGTCATTCGCGACTGCGACCAGAAGAGCGTCCGCACCATCGCCGCCGAAATGAACGACCTCGCCGCACGCGCCCGCATCCGCAAGCTCAACGTGAGCGAAATGCAGGGTGGCACGTTCACGATCACGAACCTGGGCGGCATCGGCGGGACCAGCTTCACGCCCATCGTCAACTTCCCGGAAGTCGCCATCCTCGGCGTCTCACGGACGCGCAGCGAGCTGCGGCTCGTGAACGGCGAAATCGAAGAGCGGCTGATGCTGCCCTTGTCGTTCTCTTACGACCACCGCGTCATCAACGGCGCCGATGCCGCCCGCTTCATCGTGAAGCTGTCGCAGTCGCTGTCGGACTTCGTCCAGCTTTTGATCGAAGCCTGAGCACTCGTGGGGCCGCAGTGCATGTCGGGCGACGCATTCGCTCATGATCATTTTCGGCACAACGCACCGTCTGAAGACCACGCGCCACCGCGGGCACTTTCACTGTCCGCGCTGCAATGCACCAGCGAGCTACTGTGAATTGCGGCTTCACAAGTACGTACACCTGTTCTTCATTCCACTGATTCCGCTCAACGCTCGTCCGCATGGGATTCGATGCGAGACCTGCCACGGCGACTTCGACGACAGCGTGTTGGACAATCAGCCGTCGCAACAGGGTGCAGTCTGGGAATGCACCACTTGTGGCCGCACCTGGCCGGAGACGAACATCAGGTGCCCCATTTGCAAGACGCGCCGAAACGCCGGTGCAGTACAGTAGGCGCTGACGAATCCGCATTTGCGCCGCCCGCGACGCTGGCGACGTAGACTTGCATTTGCTATCAAGCTGTGGCCGCGGCGATGAGCACTCCCCGCGGCGGAACAATCTGCGGAACGACAGTCGATGGAAGCCCTCGGACAGAGCCTCAAGCAGTTGTGGTTCGCCTTTCGCGATCTTCTTGTCGCGCTGGCGGAGCTTCTCGCCCCCTGGCTGCCGCTGATCGTGGCTCTGGGGCTGTGGATCACGTTCTGGACCTGTGCGGTCAACTGGGAACGGCTGCGGCGGGTGCTGCTGGAGGGCGGCTGGATCGGCCTCGTGCTGGTAGGTCTGGTGACGGTGCTGGTGTGGGGCACGGTCGATCCGCCGCAGTGGCGCGAAATCCGCACCGATGACGGCCGCGTCTTCACCGGCTACCTGCTCGGCCGCACAGACGACACGCTCCGCATCTCCGGCGCCGACGAGCCGATCGCAGTGGAACGCATCGCCTCCACAGACACTTACCACCGCCTGCTGGGTCTCAAAGTCAGCAATTACGTAGGCAAGACGGTGTACGTGACGGCGCTGATCTGCATCATGCTGTTGTGCGGCTCGGTGCAACTGGCCGGCTGCTGCCGCGTCACCGACCCGCCGCAGCCGGTCTCGCTGTCCCACAGCCACGCGGCCCACTGAGGGACGCCTTCCATCACGAGGAGTCGCTCATGGCCATACTTTCCCGACGCGAAACGTTACGCGCGATGGGTGCCCTCGCCGCTGGTGCGTTTATGGGCGGTGCGCGTGCGGTGCGGGCTTCGGGGCG
>JAHWKJ010000143.1 GCA_019347905.1 Planctomycetota bacterium | reverse complement strand
GCTGCTGGAACGTCTGCCATTGTTCGTCCGATAAAACATCGCGGATGGCCTCCATGTCGCCGGCCAGCCCGGTGATCGGCAACAGATGCCAACGGTGGCTGCCGGGTACGTAATGCACGCAGCCGTTTTCCCGCGCGCTGTCGTCGAGACCGATCCAGCAGGTGAGGTGCGCCATCGGTGTCGTGCGCGTCCAGTACGAATAATCCTGGTGCCACGAGACGACGCCGCCGTGCCGCGCCGGCTTGTAGAACACCTGGTCGTGCCAGAATCGCACCGCCCCGCCCAGAAGCTGCGCCGCCGGCACGGTGAAGGCCGGATGCCACAACACGTCGTGAAAGGCAGGCCGCAGCCGCCACGCCCCCAGCGCGTGGAACAACACGGTTTCAGGATCGGTCGACTCGTTGGCGTAATACTCGTACCACAGCTCGCGGCCGGGGTGATCGGGCCGCACGAACTCTTCGACCTCGTCCCGCAGCCGTTCAAGCTGCCGCTCGTCAAGGATGCGGACGCCGCCGAGATAGCCGTTCTCGCGGTAGAACCCGACCTGCTCCTCGGTGAGCCTGTACTGCTCCCACTCCTCGCGGCTGTCCGGCAGCCGGAGAAAATCGCTGACGGGTCGATGGCAGCGGGCGAGGTCCATTGCCGCCGTTTCTGGTCGCAGGTTCGTAGTGGCCGGCTTCAGCCGGCTTCGCGCAGGCCGGTTTAATTGCGCGGCCGGCCGAGCGTCACCTTCAATTTCAGCGGGCTGCCGTCGCGGGTGACGACCACGTCGACTTCGTCACCCGGCTCGTAGTTGCGGAGCGCCAGGTCGAAGTCGTTCAGGCTACCGATCTTGCTGTCGCCGAATTGCACGATCACGTCGCCGCCCTTGAGGCCCGCCTGCTCGGCCGGGCTGTCTTTGGCCACTCCCTGCAGGGCGTAGCCGGGCGTTTCGCTGCCGAAATCGGGGATGCTGCCGAAGTACGGACGGCTGCCCGTGCGGGCGATCTCGGCCCGTTCCTTGATCTCGATGTACTGCGGCCGCTCCTTCGCGGTGAGCGTCTGCTCGATCAGGTCTTCGAGCATCGCGATGACGCGGGCCATCCCGTCGGCGTTGATCTTGTCCCAATCGTCCGAGGGGCGGTGATAGTCGGCATGGTTGTTGGTGAAGAAGTGCAGCACCGGAATCTTCTTGCCGTAGAACGACGAATGGTCGCTCGGGCCGAAGCCTTCGGGCTTCAAAACCGTTTCGAGACCCTGCGCGCGGGCGGTTTCGACGACGGCGTCTTTCCAATGGGGGGCCGTGCCCGTGCCGAACACGGTCAGCTTGTCGTCGCGCAGCCGGCCAATCATGTCCATGTTGAACATGGCGATGGTGTTCTCCAGCGGTACGAGCGGCTCTTTCACGTAATGGGCCGAGCCGATCAGGCCGCGCTCTTCGGCCGTAAACGCGATGAACACCAGCCGCCGCGCGGGCTTCTGTTCGCGCGCAGCGAAGCGGCGGGCCAGCTCGATCAGTCCGGCGACGCCTGAGGCATTGTCGTCGGCCCCGTTGTGGACGGCGTTGGAGCCGGGCGCGAGCGAACCGGTGCCGCCCATACCCACGTGATCGTAGTGGGCGCCGATGACGACCGTCTCATCGGCCAGCGGCCCGTCGCCTTCGAGCACGCCGATGACGTTCTTGACCTGCGCTTCGACGGGCTTCAGCGAGGCGGCGCCGCGGGCCTTCCAGCCGGACAAAGGGGCGCTGCGGGGCTTAAGGTCGCTGTCGATGTCGGCCTCGATCTGCTCCAGCGTCCTGCCGGCCGCGGCCACGAGGATGCGGTCGGCGGCATCGCGCGTGATGTGGAACACCGGCACGCTCTTGCCGCGGGCGCGTCCGCCGTAGCCGAACTCGACCAGCGGATCATCGTCCGCCGGCTTCGCCTGCTCGGCGAGCGCCCGCAGGTGCGCGACGGCTTCGAGCAGCTTCTTCCGCAGTTCGGCGGCCTCTTCGGCATTCTTCGGATCGGCCGCTTCAAAGGCTTCGGCGGCTCCGAACAACCGCTGGTGAGCCTCGCCCGTCTGTGTTGTGAGCCGTTCGGCGTCGGCCCGCGACGTGTAGGGGTCATTCACGATCAGCACCGCCACGGCGCCCTTGCGGAAGACGTTGCTGACCTTCGTCAACAGCGACGCATGCCGCGCACTGGGTCCGTGCGGCGTGCTGAACGGCCCGTCTTCGAGCGCCTGCTGTGGTACGCGGCGGACCACGAGCGCCACCTTGCCCTTGAGGTCCACGTCCTTGAGGTCGTTGTACTCGTCGTCTTCGATGGCGTAGCCGGCGAAGACGAGGTCGGCCTCGAACTCGCCGGAGTCGCCGAACGAGCACGTGCGGAAATCTTTGTCATATTTCAGTTCGATGGCCTCAGCCGAGGGGCCGATCAGCGCCAGCTCGTTCTTCTCGCCCAGTGCGACGTCGGTCGTCATCGTGAAGGGCTGGAAGGCGCCGCCGTCCACTCGGGTCACGTCGAGGCCGGCCTTCTCGAACTCATCGCGGACGAACTCGGCCGCCCGGTCCAGGCCCTTCGTGCCGACGCCGCGGCCTTCCAGCTCGTCGGAGGCGAGGAACTTGACATGGTCCATCATCCGCTCGGCGACGGCATTGCGCAGTTCCTCGCCGTACAGACCGGTGGCCGCCAGCGCGAAGAGCACCAGAGCGCAAGCCAGCCGGCACGGAAACAGACACAACGGACGCAATCGACCCATGGAGTGATCCCTCAGATTGACGGCACACAAATCGCGTCCCGGAAACGCTCGTCCGGGACATCAACACATTTTACCGGCCCGGCTACCGCCGGTCATCCCGGTACAAGGAGCCGGGCCGCTCCGGCCCGGCCGTCGCGCGCGTTGCAATGGCTACGATCAGACGGGAACATAATGAGCGGTCGTCGTTCCAAATGCCGCGGAATCTGCGGCCATGTCTCATCCCCTGCCGCAAGATGGAACGCTCTCCATGCGCCGCGCGCTTGCCATCTCACTGGCCTCCGGTGTACTGGTCGTGGGCTTGATTGCACTGGTCGGGGCTCATCCGGACGCTCCTGACGCGACGGAACGTTCCCGCGGCGCAACGCAGAGCTACGATTGCCGCCGCGCGACAGGTGAGATCGCCATCGACGGCCGCGGCGACGAGGAGGCATGGCGCACTGCAGCGACGATCGACGGGTTTGCGCTGCCGTGGCTGCGCGACCAACCGCGGCCGGCCTACACGAAGACGCGAGCCAGACTTCTGTGGGACGACGATTACCTGTACTTTCTGGCCGAGATGGAAGACTCGGACCTGTATGCCGACGTCACCGAGCACGACGGACGCACCTGGGACAACGACGTCTTCGAGCTGTTCTTCAAGCCGTCACGCGAACAGCCGGGTTATTACGAACTGCAGGTGAACGCCGCCGGCACGGTGCTCGATATCTTCTTCCCCCGCCGCGGCAGCGGCGGATATCAGCGCTACGCCCGCGACGGCGAGTTTCATATCGAGGCGAAAGTCGCCCGGCGCGGCACGCTCAACAACTGGCGCGACCGCGACACCGGCTGGACTGTCGAGGGCCGGATTCCATGGAGCGACTTTGAGCGCACCGGCGGCCGGCCGGCGGCGGGCGACGCGTGGTCGTTCGCATTGTGCCGCTACGATTACTCCGTCGCGTTTGAAGGTCCGGACCTCTCGACCTCCGCTCCACTCTCGTCGCTGAAGTACCCCGACTTCCACCACTTCGAGGACTACGCGACGCTGCGGTTCGTCGGAGAGTGATTCCTCGCACTTTCAGAGATGCTCTAGGGTCGGTCCGAAGGGCGATAACGGCTGACGAGCGCGCCAAAACCCCTGCGGACGCGGCGCAGCGTGGCGAGTGCCTCAGTGCGCCAAGCGTCGTGCAGCCAGCCGAAGGAAACGAGCACCAGGGCGGCCGCGGCGGCCAGCGCCAGCGTCCGCGGTGGCCCCGGCTGCGCCAGTGCTGCAAGCAAGGGCACGTACCATGGCTCCGGCAGCGACGCCGGTTTGAAGCGCGGCGGGCTTCCCGCCCGCAGTCGGAGGGCCGTTTCGACGGCGATGGTTTCTTCAGCACTCGGGCGGGCGCCGAAGTCGTTCCTTGCCAGCTCGGCGGCAAACGCGGGATCGCCCTCGAGTGCCGCGGCGACCCGCCGCAGGTGATCGACCTGCTGCTCCAGCGCCACGAGCCGGAGCTGGTTCGACAGGTGCTCGCGCTCCAGTTCGAGCGTCGTGAGCCAGCGCGGTCCCAGCGCGAGCGCGGCGTACAGCGCGCCGGCCGCGAAGAGGCAAAGCCAGAAGGCGAGCGAAACGAGCCAGCCGGCGTCTTCGGTGACAGGGGGCGGTGCGGGGGCGTCGTCAGGGACGGGCACCGACGATTTCCGCTCCGCCAGAGCCACAGCGGCGCCGGCGCGGTTGGTCGTCGAACTGTCGCCCCGGCCGCGGGACGACGACAGCCGAAGGTGTGGACGCAGGCCGAGATCGGTCTTCACAGCCAGTCGTCCTGCCGTCGCACGTTCCCGTCAGAACCCTATGCTCCTTCATCAATATCGGCATCGGCACGCGTGGCGTTGGACGATCAAGGTTCGATGTTCGATTGTCCGCTTCAACCCCTTCAATCAGATCGTTCCGCCGAACACGGCGTTCGGCCCCAGCATCTCTTCGATCCGCAGGAGCTGGTTGTACTTGCAGATGCGGTCGGTGCGGCTGGCCGAGCCGGTCTTGATCTGCCCGGTGCCCAGCGCTACGGCGAGGTCGGCGATGGTGGTGTCTTCCGTCTCGCCCGAGCGGTGGCTCATGACCGCAGTGTAGTTGTGCCGGTAGGCGAGCTGGACGGCTTCGATGGTTTCGGTGAGTGTGCCGATCTGGTTCACTTTGACGAGGATGCTGTTGGCGACGCCACGCTCGATGCCGTCGGAGAGCCGGTCGACGTTCGTGACGAACAGGTCATCGCCCACAAGCTGGCAGCGGTCGCCGAGGGCGTCGGTCAGCTGCTTCCAGCCGTCCCAGTCATCTTCGTTCAAGCCGTCTTCAATCGAGCAGATGGGGTACTTTTCGACCCAGCCCGCGAGCAGCTCGACCACCCCGGCGGCGTCGTACTTCTTGCCCTCGATGGTGTAGGTGCCGCTCTTGGCGTCGTACAGCTCGGTGCACGCGCAGTCGAGGGCGATCTTCACCTGTTCTCCGGGCTTGTAGCCGGCTTTGGTGATCGCCGATTCGATCAGATCGAGGGCCTGCTCGCTCGACTTCAGGTCGGGGGCGAAGCCGCCCTCGTCTCCGACGGCCGTCGAAAGCTTCTTGTCAGTCAGCAGCTTCTTGAGGTGATGAAACGTCTCGACCCCGCACCGCAGGGCATCGCTGAAGGTCTCGAACCCCAGCGGCATCACCATGAACTCCTGGATATCGATCGTGTTGTTCGCATGGGCGCCGCCGTTGATGATGTTCATCATCGGGGCCGGCAGCCGGCAGGCCCCTACGCCGCCCAGGTACCGGAACAGCGGCAGCAGGCTGACCTTCGCCGCCGCGTGCGCGCAAGCGAGCGAACAGGCGAGAATGGCGTTGGCCCCCAGCCGCGACTTGTTCGCAGTGCCGTCCAGCTCGATCATCGTGCGGTCAATGGTGGGTTGGTCGGTGACGTCGAGGTCGATCAGGGCGTCGGCGATGTGCTCGTTCACGTTGTCGACGGCCGCCCGCACGCCCTTGCCGACGTAGCGGTCTTTGGCCTTCGTGTCGCGCAGCTCGTGTGCCTCGTGCGCGCCGGTGCTGGCCCCGCTGGGGACGGCGGCGCGGCCGATGGTGTCGTCTTCGCACAGCACGTCGACTTCGACGGTGGGATTGCCGCGACTGTCCAGAATCTCGCGGGCGTGGACCGCGACGATGGGCATGCTCATGGAAGGCTCCTTCGTGTCAGTAGGCAGTCGTTTTATCAGATGGAGCGGCCGTGCCGCCATCGTAGGGAGGGCAGGCAATCGCTTTCGCGGGTTACTCCGAAGGATCGGCGGGGCTACAATGCTTTCGCGTCTTCTCAGGCCGCTGTGCCGTGTTGCTTCGCTGGTGTTCCAGAATGTCCGAAAGCGTCGTGTCAGAAGTCGAAACTCGCATCGCTGAAATGCCCGTCGAAGCTCCCGCCGCTCGTGCGGCTTCGGGGCGGCTGCCGCTGGAACCGATGGACCCGCAGTTGACGTCCATCCAGCCAGGCGGCGGGGTCGTTATCCGGCTGGAACAGGCTTGGGGCCGGGTGCGGCGCTGGTGCCTCAAGACATTTCGCCGCGGGTATGTCGCGCGAATGCGGGCGCTGCGCAGGGGCGATCGCAACGGCTGTCCGCACGAGGTGCTCGACCCGCGCGACCTCAAGTTCTACCGCAACCAGCGGGGTTACTGGTGGGCGCGGGAAGACGACCCCTTCCGGTGGCGCGACCGCCTGCCGTTCGCCCGCGTGGGGCTGGCGGAGCTGTTCGTGCTTTCGGCGCTCTATTTCGGCACGGCAGCGGTGCTCGTCACGCTGGCCCTCGTCTCCAAATGGGAGGGACCGCTGGCGTTGACGGTGTGGACGCTCGCGGCCGCGTCAGGGGCCTTGGGCGCGCTCGTCGTGTGGTTCTTCCGCAATCCGCAGCGAACGACGCCCACAGAACCGGGACTGATCATTTCGCCCGCCGACGGCAGGGTCGTCGAAGTCCGTGAGATCGAGTACGACGAATACCTCGACGGCCCCGCCGTGATGGTCGGCGTGTTTCTGTCGCTCTTGAACGTGCATACGAATCGCATGCCCGTCGGCTGCCGCGTCATCGGCCTTTCCTACCGGCCCGGCAAGTGCCTCAATGCCCTGCGGTCCGAGGCCTCCCGCGAAAACGAGTGCCTGGAAATCCGGATCGAAGCCAGTGAGGAGCCGCACCGCCGGATGATCGTGCGGCAGATCACCGGCGCCGTCGCCCGCCGCATCGTCTGCTGGCTGAAGCCGGGGGACGAACTGGCTCGCGGCGAGGAGTTCGGAATGATTAAACTCGGCAGCCGCGCCGAACTGGTCCTGCCGCGCGAACCGGGGCTGGAACTCTGCGTCGGTCTGGGAGACGCCATTCGCTCCGGAAGCACGGTGCTCGCTCGGTATGGGCGCGACTGAACGACGAGGTGCCGGTGATGCCTGAGGGAACAGACGGCTGCTGGGTCGGCTTCGACCTGGGCGGCACCAAAATGCTGGCCACCGTCTACGACGACGACTTCCGGCCGCTCGGCAGCAAGCGCCGCAAGACGCGGCGCGGCGAGCCGCTCGAGGTGGGGCTGGGGCGGATCGCCGACACCATCGAAGTCGCGCTCAAGGAGGGCCGTATCGACCGCAGCCGCATTCGCGCGATCGGCGTCGGCTGTCCGGGGCCGCTCGATCTCGACCGCGGCGTGATCCGCGAAGCGCCGAATCTGGCTTGGGAGAACGTGCCGGTCAAGGAGTATCTGGAAAAGCGGTTCGGGCGCCCGGCGCACATTGCCAACGACGTGGATGCGGGCGTTTATGGAGAGTACCGCTTCGGGGCCGGCCGCGACGCGCGGTGCGTGGTCGGCATCTTTCCGGGCACTGGCATCGGCGGCGGCTGCGTGTACGAAGGCCGCATCCTGCGCGGGAAGACCAGTTCGTGCATGGAGATCGGCCACGTGCAGGTCATGCCCGGAGGCCCATTGTGCGGCTGCGGGCAAACCGGGTGTCTCGAAGCGTTCGCCAGCCGGCTGGCTATCTCGTCCCTGGCGGCGCAGGCGGCCTTTCGGGGTCAGGCGCCGAAGCTGCGCGAAATCGCCGGCACCGATCTGTCGGACATCCGCAGCGGCGCTCTGGCGGAGTCGGTGGCCGGCGGCGATGTCGTGATCGAACAGATCCTCCGCACCGCCGGCGGCCACATCGGCCGGGCTCTGGCCGGCATTGTGCACCTGCTCGCGCCTGATGTGGTCGTGCTCGGTGGCGGACTGGTCGAGGCGCTTCCGAAGCTGTTCTGCGAGAGCGTCTCCGAAGCCGCCGACCGCAACGTGCTGCCCTCGTTTCGCAACACGTTCGCGGTGCGCGCCGCCTCGCTGGGAGACGACGCCACCGTCATGGGCGCCGCCGCGTGGGCCAGGCATCTCGTGGGGGCTGAGGTCTCGCACCATGCCGCGGGATGAACGACAACATCCAACCGCCTCGAGTCTCGGTTTAGCCGCGTCGCAACGGAACGCTCGAATCCGCGCGTCCCGTTGGGACGCGGCTAAACGGCTGATGTCGACGGCCTTGTGGTTGTTGCTTGGGGCAAGCGCGGGTCACGGCGGCGAGCGGCCGGGCGGCGAATCGAACGCCGGGGCGGCCGGAACATTGGTCGCCTGGATCGAGGCGCTGGGGGCCGAATCGTACGCCGCGCGCCGGGAAGCGACGCACCGGCTCACGGATGCCGGTCCGACCGCGATCGGCGCGCTCCTCAACTCTGCCGACTGGTCGAATCCTGAAGTCGCCGCGCGCGGAGTCGGAATCCTTCGCGTGCACGCCGAAGGCGAACAGCACGAGGCGCGTCAGGCGGCGACCTCGGCCCTGGGGCGGCTCAGCGCCAATCCATCTCGCACCGTCGCGCGAATGGCCGCCGACACACTTCAGCGGGCGCAGCGACAGACGCTCAGTATCATCCAGGCCGCCGGCGGAACCGTCGAATACGGCGATGCGGAGGCGCGCTCGATTGTCGGCATCCACCTGCAACGCTGCCGCGTGGCGAACGGCGTGCTGGAGCGCCTGCGGAGCCTGGAATCGCTGGAGCGGCTGAACCTCGCGTCGTCGGGCGTGACTGACGAGGGACTGGTTCGCGTTGCATCGTTCCGCAACCTGCGCTATCTAAATCTGCAATCGAACCCCGTCACGAACGCGGGCATCGCGCACCTGGGGGCACTGGGCAAACTCGATGCGCTGTATCTTTCGGGCACGCGCGTGGATGCGGCGGCCCTCGAGCATCTCGCCGGCATGGGCAAACTCCGGATCTTGTGGCTGAACTACACCCGCGTCGGGGACGACGCCGTGCCCGCGCTCAAGCGGCTGACTTCGCTCAAACACCTGCGGCTGACAGGCAGCTACGTCACGGCCGCGGCCGTCGAGGAATTGAAGGCGGCGCTGCCGGAGACGCGGATCACGCCTTAGCCCTACGCGTTGGGTGGCACTGGCAGCTCGCCTGCCAGTGTCGACTGGTTCTCATGCAACCAATACTTCAAGGAGCCTACGCACACGTTGAGCTCCCGCACGGGATGGCAAGCATCCCGTGGCACCCATAAACCCGACGGGGAGCCGAAGCGCACTATGCTGAGGCCATCGCGGTGCCTGCCGATGCCGCGCGATGCAGCACCCGCACGACGTCGTAGCGGCTGATGATCCCCACGACGTTGCCGCCGGAGGTGACGGGCAGCCGCCGAATGCCCGTCCGCAAGAGCAGGTCGGCAATCTGGCCCAGCGTCGCTTCCGTGTCGACGGTGATGACTCCGCGGCTCATGCAGTCGGCGACGCGGGCATTTTCGAGCGAGCGGTCGCTCTGGTAGGTTTTCAAGCGGTCGGCTTCGGTGATGATGCCGGCGAGATGACCCTGTTCATCGACCACGGGCAGACCGCTGATGCGGTTTTCGACGATCAGCTCCATCGCATCGGTGAGCGGCGTATCCGGCGTGACCGAGAGCACCGTCCGCGTCATCACATCCCGTGCTCGTAGCATCCTTCAGGCTCCTGCCATTCTGCGGTATCTTCATCCTCTGGCGCTCCACGCCCACCGGTTGCAACCGGTGGGCTTCTGGAACCGACAACTCTAGTTCAGTTTTCGCTGATGCGCCCGCGGTGCTGAACTTTTCCCTTTCTCCCCAGGCGGAGTCTGACGGTGGCAACAGCTTTGAGGCCCGAAAACCTCGTCGGCTACGTGAGCGACGAGCGGTATGTCGCGCTGCCGGACGTGCTCCTCGAATTTGAGGACGCCGGCCGGGTCTGGCAGATTCGCTCCAGTGCTTCGGGCGCGGTGCGCGGTGAACTGCCGCCCGGCCCGTACCGAGTCGTGCTCGCCCGCGACGGCTACGGCTCGAAGCGGGTGGAGATCGACGTTTTGCCGGGGCGGCCGCATCAATTCCGTCTGCTCAAGGACTCGCTCCTCGGCTATGCGTGGCCGAAATGTGTGCGGAGCGGCGAAAAGAGCGAGTTCCGCGTCCATTCCGACGAGCCGTACAAGCTTTCGCTATGGAGATACGGCTGGAAGAAGGAACTGGCCCGGCCCGTTGGCTGGTTCGACGAGCACGGGCCGCGGGCCACCGTGCAGATCACCCCCGATGGCGACTACACCCAGACCGGCGCCCGGTGGAACAAGCAGGGCTACACCAGCCCGCACCACAAGCAGTTCATCGAGGCGCCCGAGCGCAGCGGACTGTATTACTTCCACGCGAAGACGGAATCGGGCCGATTCTTTTCCTTCCCGTGGGTCGTGGCGCCCTCACGTGCGACCGCCCCGCTGGCCGTGCTGGCGAACGACATCAACTGGAACGCGTACAACAACTTCGGCGGGCGAAGCAATTACATCCACCCCGACTCGTTCCCGCCCACGCCCACCGTCAACGCCCGGCTGGAGCTGCGCCGCTACACCGACCCGCAGCACATCAACTACGACCGCCAGGACTACGACCCGCTGTCGTTCGACCGCCCCGAGCCGATCAACCACATCCCGGAGGACGCGCAGATTGATGGTCCCATCGAGGGCCGTGCGGCCTGCCACGTCGCGCCTGCCGAGTGGCGGATGTTCGGCTGGCTGGAGCGCGAGGGGTTCGCGTACGACCTGTACTCCGAGACGCAGCTTCACTTCGGCACGCTCGACCTCGACCGTTACCGCGTGCTGCTGGTGGGCGTGCACCCCGAGTACTGGTCGAGCCAGATGTATGACAAGGTGAAGCGCTGGGTCTTCGAACGTGGCGGCCGGCTGGTCTACCTGGGCGGCAACGGGCTCAATTGCGATGTCGAGTTCCTGGACGAGACAACCTGCATTTACCGCAACGACGACAGCCGCCGCCTCCGCCCGACCGAATCCGGGAAGCCCGGCTACGAGAGCCGCTTCCACCTCCGGCACGAATCCGAAGCGAACCTGCTGGGCGTGGTCTACGACGACCGCGGCATCATGACGGCCGCGCCCTACCGCGTCGTCGACGGTAGCCATTGGGTGTTTGCCGGCACCGGTCTTGGGGAGGGTGACGTCTTCGGCGAGCGCTGCCAGCACGAGCGGATTCCCGGCGGCGCATCGGGACACGAAACCGACAAACGCTCGCCGTCGTCGCCCGCCGATACGAAGCTGCTGGCGAAAGGCCTCAATCCCGACCACGGCGGGGCCGAGATGGTCATTCACCACCCGCCGGGCGGAGCCGCGGTGTTTTCGGCCGGCTCGATCTGCTGGGCCAGCTCGCTGCTCGTGGACGATGCCGTCTCGACGATTACGGCCAACGTGCTGCGGCGCTTCCTGGAATAGCGTGTTGCGGCCGAATCGCGGAATGTGATATCACGTTCGGCGAAGGGGTCAGACATGAGCACCATTCTCGTCACCGGCGGGGCCGGCTTCCTCGGCAGTCATCTGTGCGACCGGCTCATCGAGCGCGGCGACGAGGTGCTGTGCGTCGACAATTTCTTCACCGGCCGCAAGGAAAACGTCCGCCATCTCGTGGGCCATCCGCGGTTCGAGCTGATCCGGCACGACATCGTGCACCCGCTC